>JAASSH010000084.1 GCA_021767985.1 Gammaproteobacteria bacterium
ATACGATCCAGTTCGTCGGCAACACCCAGGAAAAGTCGCGCTCCGAGTTGCGCGGTGTCTCGAGTGAACTCGATGCGCTGCGGCGCTTTCATTTCCAGGTATTGCAGGATTTGCCGCTGGGTGCGGCATCGATCGACAACCATAACGTTATTATCAGCTGGAACAAGAAGCTCGGAAAACTGACCGGGATTGAACAGCGGGATGCGATCGGAAAATCTATCGAACAACTTGAGTCGCCGTGGAACGAGCTGCTGGCCGGCTTTATCGCCAGCGACGAATCAATGCTCGGCGATTTCAAGATCCCGATGCAAAACCAGGTCAGGGTGCTGAACCTGTTCAAGGCGACGGTCAGCGGGCAGTCGGAAGGCCATGGCGGAATCGCGATTCTGATCGAGGATCGCAGTGAACGCTATTCACTGCAGGAAAAGCTGGCGCATAACGAGCGGCTGGCTTCGATCGGCCAGCTGGCAAGCGGTGTCGCGCATGAGATCGGCAACCCGGTAACCGGCATCGCCTGCCTGGCGCAGGATTTACGCTCTGACCTGGATGCAGCCCCCGGTGCCAGCGAGGGCCTCGATCAGATCCTGAACCAGACTGATCGTATCAGCCGCATCGTCGGATCGCTGTCTAACTATAGTCACGCCGGAGCACCCGAAGAATTTCCCGCAGAAAGCCTGGACCTGGCCCAGGTTATCGACGAGGCCATCAACCTGGTATCCCTGAGTCACGCCGGCAAGCAGATGCATTACGACAACCATTGTCCGCCAGACGTGTTCGTCACCGGTTACGCGCAAAAACTGGTGCAGGTATTCGTTAACCTGTTGACCAACGCGACGGATGCCTCGGAACCCGGCCAGACGATTACCATCGACTCCAGCGTAGACAAGGGCCAGGTTAAAATCTCGGTCAGCGACCAGGGCCACGGTATTGCCGAGCAACACCTGGCGCGTGTTTTCGAACCGTTTTTCACGACCAAGATGGTTGGCGAGGGCACCGGGCTCGGGCTGTCGTTAACCTATAACATCATCCAGGAGCACGGCGGTTCGATCTCGGTTCACAGTAAATCGGGACAGGGATGCCGTTTCGACATCATACTGCCCGGCTTCGACAAATCACTGGCGGCAGAGGCATGAGCAGTATCCTGGTAGTCGAGGACGAGCCCATCATCCAGGAAAGCCTGGTGCGCCTGCTGCAACGCCAGGGCCACGACGTCACCGGGGTCGCCTCGGTTGCCGAGGCTGAAGAAAACTCGATCAACATGTATGACCTGATCATTTCGGATCTGCGGCTGCCGGGCGAACCCGGAACCACGCTGATTTCGCGTGCGGCCCCGACACCGGTATTGATAATGACCAGCTATTCGACCGTACAGTCGGCCGTGGAAGCAATGAAGCAGGGCGCGGTGGACTATATTTCCAAGCCCTTCAACCATGATGAAATGATACTCACCGTCAAACGGATTCTCGACAAGACCCGGGTCGAACAGCAAAACACACTGCTCAAGCAAGAAGTCGCTCGCTACTATCCGATCGACGGCATAATCGCGCATTGCGAACCGATGCTCGAAGTGCTCGATCGCATCCGACGCGTGGCGCCCACCGACACCACGGTTTTGATCCAGGGAGAAACCGGCACCGGTAAGGAACTGGTGGCGCGCGCGATACACTCTCAGAGCGATCGACGCAAACAGGCCCTGGTCAGCGTCAACTGTGCCGCTATCACCGAAAACCAGGTCGAGTCGGAACTGTTCGGCCATGAACGCGGCGCTTTTACCGGCGCACTCGAAATGAAAAAGGGGTTGATCGAGGCCGCCAACGGCGCCACCCTGTTTCTCGACGAAATCGGCGAGCTGCCGCTGGAAGCGCAGGGAAGCCTGCTCAAAGTCTTGCAGGACAACGAAATTCGTCGGGTCGGGTCGAACAAGGTCATCAAGGTCGATGTACGCATTCTGGCGGCAACCCACAAGAACCTGGCGCAGATGGTGCAGCAGGAAACTTTTCGCGAAGATCTATATTTCAGACTGAACGTGTTCGAAATCAATCTGCCGCCACTACGCGAGCGCGGCGGCGACATCAGGCTCTTGGCGGACACGATCCTGACCCGCATGGCGCAGCGCACCCACCGCAATTCCATGACCTTCGAAGACGACGCTTACGAGCAACTCCAGAGCTACCCGTGGCCCGGTAACGTACGCGAGCTTGAAAACATAATCGAGCGCGCGGTGATCCTGAAACATAGCGGCAGCATCGACGCCAGCGACCTGGCGTTGAATAATGTCGATACCGGTCACCAACTCCCGCTTTACGAACTCGAAAACCGGCTTTCGCTGGACGATTACTTTGTCAGTTTCGTCAAGAAATATCAGCCGCAATACAACGAAACCGAACTCGCGCGCATGCTGGGCATCAGCCGCAAGAACCTGTGGGAACGAAGGCAACGCCTTGATATTCCGTCACGCAAATCATAATTTTTTCAGGAGCTGATTGATGGACGTTCCGGTCACAGGGCTATCGACAGAGATTGCCGCCGCTATCCTGAATGGTTTCAACCGTCACTTCACGATATTCAGCAAGATCACCAAGGGCGCCAAGGAGCGTTTCGAAAACGCCGACTGGGACGCCGAGCGTGAGGCCTCGCGCGAGCGCATCAAGTTCTACGATATCCGCGTCAAGGACGCGATTCGCGACCTGCAAAAACTGTTCGACCTGGAGCCCTTCAACAGCCAGCTCTGGTTCGACGTCAAGCGCGAATACGTGCAGCTGATCAGCAATCACCTGCAACCGGAACTGGCCGAGACCTTTTACAATTCGGTTTTTTGCGCCCTGTTCCATCGCGATTATTTCGGTAACGACTATATTTTCGTTCGCAGCGCCGTTTCGACCGAGTTCATCGATTCCGAAAAACCTTCCTACCACGTTTACTATCCGGCCAAGCGCGGACTGCGCTCTTCGATCAAGCAGGTATTGCTGGACAGCGGATTCGACCTGCCGTTCGAAAACATCGGACGTGACGTGCGCTACATCAGCCGGGCTTTAATCAAGCAGACCTTTCCGCAGCCGCGACGCGTGCACCTGAATTTTCAGTTTCAGGTTATCAGCGCCGTGTTTTACCGCAACAAGGCCGCCTATATCGTCGGGCGCGTGATCAACTCGGACAATGCCGTGCCGTTCGCCATTCCAATTCTGCACAGCGGCAATGCCTCGATCTTCTGCGACGCGATTATCATCGGCAAGCAGGGGCTGGCGCGCCTGTTCGAGTTCTCCTACGTATATTTCATGGTCGATCACCCGGTACCGTCGTCGATCGTCACTTTTTTACGCCGCCTGATGCCGACCCGCAGCAAGGAGTCCTTTTACTCTGCCATGGGCCTCCACAAACAGGGTAAAACGGTTTTCTATCGCGATTTCCTGCATCATCTGAAACATTCGGAAGACGAACTGGTTTTTGCACCCGGCATCAAGGGCATGGTAATGGCGGTCTTCACACTGCCGTCCTATCCCTACGTGTTCAAGGTAATCCGCGATCGATTTCCGCCGCCGAAGAAAACCACGCGCCAGGAGGTGCTGGATACCTATCGCCTGGTAAAAATGCATGACCGGGTCGGGCGCATGTCGGACATACTGGAGTATTCGCACGTGGCCCTGCCGCGCGATCGATTTTCCGAAGATCTGCTGGAGGAACTCTACGAAACCTGCGCCAACACCGTCGCCAACGAGGGCGACCAGATTGTATTCAAACATGTCTACATCGAACGCCGCATGACTCCGCTCAACCTGGCGGTGCAACAGGCGGACGATGCCTACCTGGCGCGCCTGATGAAGGGCTACGGCGAGGCCATCAAGGAACTGGCGGCGGCAAATATATTTCCCGGGGACCTGCTGATGAAAAATTTCGGCGTAACCGGCCAGGGCAAGGGGCGCGTCGTGTTTTATGACTACGACGAGATCTGTTACCTGACCGAATGCAACTTTCGCAAGATCCCTGAACCGATGTACCCGGAAGACGAATTCGCGGCCGAGCCCTGGTACAGCGTTGCCGCCAACGACGTGTTCCCGGAACAGTTTGTAACCTTCCTGTTTGCCGACAATCGCGTACGCCAGGCGTTCCTGAAATATCATCGCGACCTGCTGGACGCCGATTTCTGGATCCAGAAACAGGAAAATATCAGGGCCGGCGTCTACGAGGACGTTTTTCCGTATCCGCAGAAGATTCGATTCAAACGCCAGTCTTCAGACTAAGGGCTCTGCCACCGAAGTCCCGTAATCCGGACCGTAGGACCCCACCCTGCCCGCGTTAACGTCGCTCAGATCCGCGGTTTAAAAGTCGTATCCAAATTCCGAGAGCCTGAATGAGCATAAAAAAAGGCGCATACAGTACAACCGCATGCGCCCTGCCTGTCCGGTAACAACAGCGCCTAGAACTGCTCTTCCTCGGTGGAACCCGCCATCGCGGTAACCGAGGACGAACCGCCCTGGATCGTGGTCGTTACATCGTCGAAGTAACCGGCGCCAACTTCCTGCTGGTGCGAAACGAAGCTGTAGCCCCTGTCCGCCGCCGCAAATTCCGGCTCCTGCACTTTTTCGACGTAGTGTTTCATGCCTTCGCCGCGGGCGTAGTCGTAGGCCAGGTCGAACATGCTGTACCACATGTTGTGGATACCGGCGAGCGTGATGAACTGGTACTTGTAACCCATCTCGGCAAGCTTGTCCTGGAACTCGGCAATGGTTTTGTCGTCGAGATTTTTCTTCCAGTTGAAAGACGGGGAACAGTTGTAAGCCAGCAGTTTGCCGGGATGCACGGCGCGCACCGCCTCGGCCCACTCACGCGCAAATCCGAGATCCGGGGTACCGGTTTCGCACCACACCATGTCGGCGTATTTGGCGTAGGCAACACCGCGCGAAATCGATTGTTCCAGGCCATTCTTGACCACGTAAAAACCCTCGCTGGTGCGCTCGCCGGTGAGGAATGGCTTGTCGTTGTCGTCGACATCCGAAGTCAGCAGGTTTGCCGCCTCGGCGTCGGTGCGTGCCAGCACCACGGTAGGCACGCCCATGACGTCGGCAGCGAGCCGCGCCGCGACCAGCTTCTGCACCGCTTCCTGGGTTGGAATCAATACCTTGCCGCCCATGTGACCGCATTTCTTGACCGCGGCCAGCTGATCCTCGAAGTGCACGCCGGCGGCGCCCGCGCCAATCATGTTCTTCATCAATTCGAAGGCATTGAGCACCCCGCCGAAACCGGCCTCGGCGTCGGCCACGATCGGCAGAAAATAGTCGACGAAATTATCGTCCCCGGGATTGATCCCACGACCCCACTGGATTTCGTCCGCACGGCGAAACGTGTTGTTGATACGACGCACCATTGCCGGCACCGAGTCGTAGGCGTAAAGCGACTGGTCGGGATACATGGTTTCGGAGGTATTGCCGTCTGCGGCCACCTGCCAGCCCGACAGGTAAATGGCCTCGATCCCGGCCTTGGCCTGCTGCATCGCCTGACCACCAGTGAGGGCGCCCATGCAATTGACATAGCCTTTCTTTGCGCCGCCGTTGACCTGGTCCCAGAGCTTCTCTGCACCCATGCGGGCCAGCGTGTTTTCCGGCTGCACCGAGCCGCGTAAACGCACCACGTCAGCTGCGCTATAACCACGGTTTATATTGGCCCAGCGGGGATTTTCCTGCCACTCCTTCTCGAGTGCGGCAATTTGCTCTTCTCTCGTCATGTCGTCGTAATCTCTCGTCGTACGGTTTAAATGGTGACTCTCGCTAGAGCCGGACACACCGAATATACCGATGTGTGATTATTTAAAAAGCCAATTTATTCAATTTAGCCTATTGGATTTTGCAATAGAATAATCATTTTTGGATAAGCGTAAAGCGTGGTCCTTCACATCTTTCGAAACTAGCAAATGGTCGACATTTGTAGCCTTCGCAACGACTCGCGCATCGCGGTACGGGTTTTCGCGACGAACTAAGATTAAATTAATGCATACAGTTTGATTTTTATATTGAATAGCCCAATAATCGCAGGGTTCGGGGCGAATCCATGGCCAATAGTTACTACAAACAGAATCATCTGAAAAAACTGCGCGCGTTCTGTCAGACCGCGAAACTGGGCAGCATGACCAAGGCAGCCGAGTCCCTGTTCGCCAGCCAGCCCACGATATCCCTGCAGATTCACGCCCTCGAAGAAGAAATGGAGACTACCCTGTTCGAACGCAGCGGCCCCAAGTTGAGTCTGACCACCGAGGGCAGCATTCTGTATGACCTTTGCCTGCCCCATGTTCAGGGCATCGATCGGCTCAAGGAAACCTTCGATGCTCACTGCGGCAACCTGACTTCCGGCGAACTGAACATCGCGGCGGGTGAATCGACAATTCTCTACGTGCTGCCCGAACCGGTGGGCAAGTTTTCGCAACAATACCCGGCCATCAAGCTGCGCCTGGCCAACGAGACCGGGCGCAACGGCATGGAAATGCTGCGCACCGACTCGGTCGACTTCGCGGTCGGATCGATGCTGGAAGTTCCCGATGACCTGGTGTACGACCCGATCGTAACCTATAACCCGGTGATCATTACCCCGCTGGACCATCCGCTGGCGCAAATGGAAAAGATCACGATAAACGATATCGGCAGGTATGGCCTGATACTGCCACCACGTCATCTGAGCACCTGGCATATCGTCAAAATGGTGTTTGCCCAGCACAACGTCAATTTTCGCGTCACGCTCGAGGCAGGCGGCTGGGAAGTCATCAAGCGCTACGTCAGCCTCGGCCAGGGCATTTCCATCGTCACCGATGTCTGCATCACGCCGGAAGATCGCGCGCGGATGAGCGTTATCCCGGTTGACCAGTATTTCCCGAAACGCAGCTACGGCATCGTTACCCGTAAAGGCAAGTTCCTGTCCGCCCCGTCGAAGCGGTTTATCGAGATCATGAACGAATGTTTCAGGCGTAACAAGGATCGCTAACGAGGCCTGGCTTCGGTAATTGTTGACAATTAACGGCGTATAATGATTGTTTTTCGCAATATTGGGCATTAAGAATCCCCTATTGTCTACAATCCTTACCCGTACTAGTATCCAGCAAAGGTTTAAATACAATAAATTATCGATCGAGGGGGCACTCATGTCATATCAAGACGAATACCAGGCATCAATCGAAAGTCCGGAACAATTCTGGGCGGAAAAAGCCGGCCAGCTGGACTGGTACCGGCCCGCAAGCCAGGTGCTGACCCAGGACGAACACGGGATTTACCGCTGGTTTGCCGATGGCGAACTGAATACTTGCCACCTGGCGCTCGATTATCACGTCGACAACGGACGCGGTGACCAGGTGGCACTGATCTACGATTCACCGGTTACCGACCAGCAACGCAAGTTCACCTATTCCGAGTTACGCGACGAGGTCGCGCGCTGCGCCGGCATGCTTAAAAATTACGGCGTCGAAAAAGGCGATCGCGTGGTTATCTACCTGCCAATGATCCCGGAAGCGCTGATATCGATGCTCGCCTGCGCGCGCCTGGGTGCCGTTCACTCGGTCGTGTTTGGCGGTTTCGCGCCGCCCGAGCTCGCTGTACGCCTCGACGATGCAACCCCGAAAGTGCTGCTGACGGCATCCTGCGGTATCGAAATCAACCGCGTGATCGAGTACAAGCCAATCGTCGACAAGGCGATCGAAATCGCACAACACAAGCCGGATACCTGCGTG
>JAASSH010000407.1 GCA_021767985.1 Gammaproteobacteria bacterium
CGCCTACGCGGCTTACGAGGAAAAGGCCGATCGTGGTGAAATCAAGAATTTTCGCCGCATGCAAGCGGTCGACCTGTGGCGCAAGATGCTCGGCATGCTTTTCGAAACCGGCCATCCCTGGATGACTTTCAAGGATCCCTGCAATATTCGTTCGCCGCAGCAGCATTCAGGCGTGGTGCATTCGTCGAACCTGTGCACCGAGATCACGCTCAACACCTCGGACACCGAGATCGCGGTCTGCAACCTGGGCTCGGTCAACCTGCCGCAGCATGTCGACGAAAACGGCCTCAATCTGGAAAAGCTCGAGAAGACCATCAACACCGCGATGCGCATGCTCGACAACGTGATTGATTACAATTATTACAGCGTACCGCAGGCGCGCACCTCGAACCTGCGCCATCGCCCGGTCGGCCTTGGCATCATGGGATTCCAGGACGCGCTCTACAAGCAACATATTCCCTACGCCTCGGAAAGCGCGATCGAATTCGCCGACGAGTCGATGGAAGCGGTCAGCTACTACGCGATCCAGGCGTCGACCCAGCTGGCCGAGGAACGCGGCAGCTATTCCAGCTACCAGGGTTCGCTGTGGAGCCAGGGCGTACTGCCGATCGACTCGGTAGCGCGTCTGCGCGAGACGCGTGGCGACTACCTGCAGCAGGATGAAAGCGCTCGCATGAACTGGGACAGCCTGCGCCAGCGCGTCATGAGCATCGGCATGCGCAACTCCAACACCATGGCGATTGCGCCGACCGCAACGATTTCCAATATCTGCGGCGTGAGCCAGTCGATCGAGCCGATTTATCAGAACCTGTTCGTCAAGTCGAACCTGTCCGGTGAGTTTACCGTGGTTAATCCTTACCTGGTCGACGACCTCAAGCGACAGGGACTGTGGGACGAGGTCATGGTCAATGATCTGAAGTACTACGATGGCAGCCTGCAGCATATCGACCGGGTACCGGATGATCTGAAAGCGATCTATGCCACCGCGTTCGAAATCGATTCACGCTGGCTGGTCGAGGCCGGGTCGCGACGCCAGAAATGGATCGACCAGGGACAATCGCTGAATCTTTACATGGCCGAACCCTCAGGCAAGAAGCTGGACAACCTGTACAAGCTGGCCTGGGTGCGTGGTTTGAAAACGACTTATTACCTGCGCTCACTGGGCGCAACCGCGGTCGAGAAAAACGCAACCGCCAAGCCAGAGCCGACAATCGAGGAAGAACCGAAAGTTTGTTCGATTCTCGATCCGGATTGCGAAGCTTGTCAATGAAACAGCAGTAGATACAAGCAGTAGATATAAAACGTAGGAGAAACAAATGTTAAATTGGGATGAACCATTAACCCCGCAGGCACGACGAGCACCGGAACCGGTACCCGCACCCGAGGCCACTCCGGTAGCGCCCGAGGTTTCGCGTCAGCAAACGCGTAATGACAGGGTTTCCGAGCCTGCAGCGATGCCGACCTCGGCAAAGCCGATCAATCCGGATGACAAGCGTGTTGTTAATGGACTTGCCGATATCAATCAGCTGGCACCCTTCAAGTATCCCTGGGCATGGGAGTATTTTCTCAACGCCAACAAGAATCACTGGACACCGCTCGATATCAACATGACCCAGGATGTGCATGATTACCAGCACAAACTGACGCTGGAAGAGCGCCATGTTTACGAAAACGTACTGTCCTACCTGACGACCTCCGACATTCTGGCAATGCGCAATATCGGACTCGCGGTAATGGAAAAAATGTCGGCGCCCGAGCTGCAAATTTACCAGGCACGCCAGGTTTACGAGGAAGCGATGCACACCTGGACCTACCAGCACTGCATCGAAACCATCGGCCTCGATCAGGGCGAGATATATAACCGCTATCGCGTGGTTCCGGAAATTCACCACAAGATCCAGATGTGTAACCAGCGCCTGGATTCGGTGCTGCGTCCCGACGTTGACCTCAACAATCGCGATGAACTCGAAAACTTCGTACTCGCCTACACCTTCTTCGCCGGCGTATTCGAAGGCACCTGGTTTTACAATGGCTTCAGCCCGGTCTTTGCACTGCAGCGACGCGGCCTGATGAAGGGTTCTGCCGAACAGTTGCAGTACATCATGCGCGACGAGGTGTTACACGCGTCGTTCGGCATTCGGGTATGCAATCAAATCGTTACCGAGGAAAAGCTCAAGCTCGACCCGAAAGTCATTCAGCAAATGTGGGAAGAAGCCGAGGCGGCGGAAACTCAGTATGCGAGATTCCTGTTGCCCGATCCGATCCTGGGTTATAGCGCTGAAGATCATATCGCGCAGTTCCGCTTTATCGCCAACCGGCGCGCTAACAAATTACATCACGAGATCCCGTTCCCGGGTGCTGAAAACGCGCTGCCGTGGCTGGATGAACAGGCAAACCTGAAAAAGGAGAAAAACTTTTTTGAGACCCGCGTCACCGAGTACCAGACTGGTGGCGCACTGAACTGGGACTGAGGAGTCCTTAACCGAATTAGTGTTACACGCGCTCTTCGGTTGTAACCTTGGGCCAGGTATCGGGATACCCCATATCCCGGTATCTGGTCTTTTTTATTGGTCCACCCAAAGCCGAGTGGCATCGGCATGACTGCCCGTCTCAGCCTTCCGTTCGACCATCCGCCGGAAAGTATCTGTATTATTCGCCTGTCTGCGCTCGGCGACGTAACGCACGCGGTGCCGGTGGTGCGCGCCATTCAACAGCAATGGCCCGCAACCAGGATCACCTGGATAACCTCGAGTTTTGAACACAAGCTGCTATCGGCGCTGCAGGGCGTACGTTTCGTCGTTACCGACAAGAAGTCCGGCTGGCCTGGCTACTGGCGGCTAAAGCGGGAACTCGCGGGGGAGCGCTTCGACGTCATGCTGCAGATGCAGACCTCTGCGCGCGCAAACCTGACCGGCGCCTGTGTCAAGGCGGATATCAAACTGGGCTGGGACAGGTATCGGGCGCGCGACTTTCATCGCTGGTTCATGACACACCAGATACCTGAAACCCGCTTCGAACACCAGGTTCAGGGACATTTGTCGTTTGCCCGCACCATCGGGCTCGACGCACAACAACCACAGTGGGACTTCCCGGTCACCGCCGAGGCCATGGCATTTGTCGAGCAGACCGTACCGACCGACAACCGCCTGCTGCTGATCTCGCCCTGTTCGAGTCATCCGGCGCGTAACTGGCGCGCCGAACGCTATGCTGCGGTAGCAGACTACGCGGCAAAGCGGCACTCGATGACCGTGGTCCTGTCGGGCGGTCCGTCCGCCACCGAGGTCGCGATAGGTGCAG
>JAASSH010000085.1 GCA_021767985.1 Gammaproteobacteria bacterium
GGACCGGAGGTGTCCTTGAAGGGATCGCCAACCGTATCGCCGACCACCGCGGCCGCATGGGTGTCGGTGCCCTTGCCGCCGAAGTTGCCTTTCTCGACAAACTTCTTGGCGTTGTCCCAGGCGCCGCCGGCATTGGCCATCATCAGCGCCATCAGGACGCAGCTCAGCAGACCGCCGGCCAGCATGCCGCCCAGCGCTTCGGCGCCGATCAAAAAGCCAACCACCGGTGGCGCGCTTACCGCGATCACCCCGGGGATAATCATTTTTTTCAAGGCCGCGGTGGTGGCGATATCGACGCATTGCGCGGTATCGGGTTCCGCCTTGCCTTCGAGCAAACCTTCGATCTCGCGGAACTGGCGACGGATTTCCTTGATCATTTCAAAGGCCGCGTCACCGACCGCTGTCATCGTAATCGAAGCGATAATGAACGGGATAATGCCGCCGATGAAGAGCCCGATCAGGACGTCCGGATTACTGAGTTCGAGCGCGAAGTCGTCGATGTTGATGGATACGGTTTCGATATAGGCCGTGATAATCGCCAGCGCCGCCAGCGCCGCCGCGCCGATCGCGAAGCCCTTGCCGATCGCGGCGGTGGTGTTGCCCAACTCGTCCAGCGAATCGGTAATCTTGCGAGTATCTTCGCCGAGGCCCGCCATTTCCGCGATACCGCCGGCGTTATCCGCAACCGGGCCGTAGGCGTCGATCGCCATGGTAATGCCCACCGTGGCGAGCATTCCGACCGCTGCGATACCCACTCCGTAAAGGCCGGCATTGATACTGGCGACCCAGATGATGCCGCAGATCGTCAGGATCGGAATCGCGACCGACTGCATGCCGATGGCGAGGCCGCTGATCATGACCGTGGCCGGACCGGTTTCTCCGGATTTGGCAATGTGCTCGATCGGCTTGCCGGCGGTGTAATACTCGGTAACCAGCCCGATGATGATGCCGCCGACGGCACCGGCCAGCACCGCGATCCAGATGCCGTTATCGAGTCCAAATGCCGAAATCAGGAAAAAAGCCAGCACGATAAACAGGATGGACGACCCCAGGGTGCCGGTGCGCAGCGCTTTTTCGGGCGATTTGCTCGAATTGAGCTTGACGATAAAAATACCGCCGATCGAACACAGCAGGCCCAGCGAAGCCAGTGCCAGCGGCAGGGACATCATCCCCGCCTGTCCGCCCAGCTCGGCGGCGGCAGCGACTGTTAGCGTGGACGCGATCGCGATCGACGCGATCATCGAGTTGCAGTAAGACTCGAAAATGTCGGAACCCATGCCCGCGACGTCGCCAACATTGTCGCCGACATTGTCGGCGATGACGCCCGGGTTACGCGGGTCGTCCTCCGGGATGCCCGCTTCGACCTTGCCGACGAGGTCGGCACCGACGTCGGCGCTCTTGGTGTAGATGCCGCCACCCACACGTGAAAACAGTGCGACCACCGACGCGCCCATGGCGAAGCCGTGAATCGCATGTATCGATTCGAGGTCCGAGGAGAACATGAAAAATACGATGCCGAGTCCCAGCAGTCCGAGCGACGCCACCGCGAGACCCATGATCGAGCCGCCGAAGAAGGCCACGGTCAGGGCCGCCGCGGCGCCCTCGTTATGCGCGGCGGTCGTGGTTCTTACGTTGGCGCGGGTAGCAGTGCTCATGCCGATATAACCAGCCGTTCCGGAGGCCAATGCTCCCAGCAGAAAACAGAAGGCCGTTTTCCAGCCCAGGAAAATGAACAGGATAATGAGCAACGCAAGCGCAAACATGACGAGCATCTTGTATTCACGCTTCATGAATACCATCGCGCCAAGATGAATCTGGTTGCCGATTTCCACGACTTTGCCTTCGCCTTCGGGGTGTTTCTTGACCGCCGAATAGGTGATCGCGGCCGCGACCAGTCCAAAGACGCCGATAATCGGCGGCAACAGGTGACTAAGCTCCATACTAATTTCCTAACCTATGTGGTGTTGTTTTTAGATGTTTCGGACCCTCGAATGACCCGGGCCCAAAAAAAGGGTGCATGATAAAGGTTTTTCGAGTCATATTGAAACTTCTTTGTATTATTTCGGCACTTTTCAGGGTGATTTTCTGGTATTGTCCGCACATCTGCCTATGATCCAGAGTGAGCAAGGTTAATTCCGTTTCAATGTCGAAGCGAGAGCAGTTAAAAGACGATTTCCTCGAAAGCCGACTCATCAGGCGCCGCCTGGTGCTAGCCGCTATTTTTACGGTAATTCTGCTGGGGCTGGTGCTTGGCAGGCTATACGTATTACAGGTCGTCAGCTACGAGCATTTTTCGACGCTCTCGGACAGTAATCGCATTCGCATCAAGGCCCTGCCGCCGACCCGCGGCCTTATCTTCGATCGGCATGGCGTGGTTATGGCCAACAACCTGCCTACCTATCGGCTCGAGATTGTGCGTGAACAGGTCGCCGATCTCGACGCTACGCTGGAACAGCTGCGGCAGTACGTCGAATACACTGATCAGGATCTCAAGCGTTTCAGGCAGTCGTCGAAACGACGACGCCCGTTCGAGAGCATTCCGCTGCGTCTCAACCTCGATGACGCCGAAGTCGCGCGCCTCGCGGTCAACCTGCACAAGTTCGAGGGTGTCGAAATCAACGCTCGTCTGACCCGGAACTATCCCCATGGCGAGCATGCCGTGCATGCGCTGGGCTATGTCGGGCGCATCGACGAGCGTGACCTGAGCGAGGTGAATGAAGTCGAATATGCCGGCACTACCCATATCGGCAAGCTCGGCCTGGAAAAATTTTACGAACACGAATTGCACGGTTCCGTCGGCGTACAACAGGTCGAGGTAAATGCCAACGGCCGCACGCTGCGGGTGCTGAGCGAATCGCCTCCTATCCAGGGTAACAACCTGCACCTGACGATCGATTCCAGGTTGCAGCGAGTCGCCGAGGAAGCCTTTGCCGATCGCAACGGCGCCGCGGTTGCCATCGATCCGACCAATGGTGAAATCCTGGCGCTGGTGTCGATGCCGATTTTCAACCCCAACCTGTTCGTCAACGGTATCAGTTACGATAATTACAACGCGCTGCGCGACTCGCCGGAGCGTCCTCTGTTCAACCGCGCACTGTCGGGCCAGTATCCACCGGGTTCCACCACCAAGCCTTTTTACGGGCTGGCGGGGCTCGAGGCCAGGGTCAACCAGAAGGATGAAAAAACCTGGTGTGGCGGTTATTACCTGTTGCCGAATGAAGAACGCCGGTATCGCGACTGGAAGAAAGAGGGCCACGGGCATATGAATTTGAATGACGCGATCGCCCAGTCCTGCGACGTCTATTTTTACGATCTCGCATACCGGCTCGGAATCGATCGCATGTCCGAGTTCATGGCGCAATTCGGATTTGGCGTCAAAACCGGGGTAGACAGCACCGGTGAGCGCAACGGCCTGTTGCCCTCGCGCGAATGGAAGCGCCGTAACGAGGGTATGCCGTGGTTTCCGGGCGAAACCCTGATAACCGGTATCGGCCAGGGCGCGCTGCTGGTGACGCCGTTGCAGCTGGCGAATTCGACCGCCGCGTTTGCCGTCAAGGGAACGCGTTACCAGCCGCGCCTGGTAAGATCGGTCGAGAAGATACCCGACTACAATATGATCGATATAGCTAGCCGCGTCACCGGGCGCTATGAGCTGCTTAAACCGAAAAACTGGGAGCATGTGCATAACGCCATGGTCAACGTGGTGCACGGCTTGCGCGGCACCGCGCAGGGCATAAATCGCGGGATGGAATACAAGACGGCCGGTAAGACCGGAACTGCCCAGGTTTTCGAGATCGCGCAGGACGAAGAGTACGACGAGGAAACAGTCGCCGAAAAGCTGCGGGACCACGCGCTTTTCGTCAGCTATGCACCGGCCGAGGATCCGAAGATCGCGGTCGCGGTCATCGTAGAAAACGGTGGTAGTGGCAGTTCGGTGGCGGCGCCGATCGCGCGCCAGATCATGGACGCCTACCTGCTGGAAAAATCGTGAACCAGTCGCTTGATTCCGACTCGGTTTCGATCACGCGCCGCATCCTGGATGCGCTGCGGCTGGATCCGGTGCTGCTGTCGTTACTGGTGATCCTGGCCCTGTTCGGCAGCCTGGTTTTGTACAGTGCCACCGGTTCCGACCAGTCGGCCGTGTTGCGCCAGGGGACGCGGATACTGGTAGCGATGATGCTATTGGTTGCCGCGGCCAACGTCCCTGTACGGATGTTGCGCAAGGTATCGATCTGGCTGTATCTCGGCGGCGTGGGCTTGCTGGTAGCGGTCATGTTTTATGGCGAGGTCGGCAAGGGTGCACAGCGCTGGCTGGACCTCGGTTTTATCCGCTTTCAACCCTCCGAGATTCTCAAACTGGCGGTACCGATGATTGTCGCAACCTATCTTGCCGACCGCGTATTGCCGGTCGGTTTCAAGGAGCTGGTGGTTTCGTCGGTACTGGTGCTGATTCCGGTAATGTTAATTGCCCGCCAGCCCGACCTTGGAACCGCGATACTGGTCGGCAGCGCCGGTTTCTTCGTGCTGTTTCTGGCCGGGGTACGCTGGCGTATCATAATTAGCCTGGCCGTCATGTTCTCGGCAATGGCGCCGCTGTTGTGGAAATTTGCGTTGCATGAGTACCAGCGCAAGCGCATATTAACCCTGCTCGATCCCGAAAGCGATCCGCTGGGTTCTGGTTATCATATAATCCAGTCGAAAATCGCGATTGGTTCGGGCGGCGTTTACGGCAAGGGATGGTTGAACGGCACGCAATCGCAGCTCGATTTCATCCCGGAACGATCGACCGACTTCATTTTCTCCGTGTTTGGCGAAGAGTTTGGCTTCTTTGGCAGCGTCGTGTTGATTTTAATCTATCTGGCAATTATCTTTCGGGGGCTATACATAGCAGCGCATTCGAACGAAAATTTTGGTCGCCTGTTGGCCGGCGCACTTAGTTTGACGTTTTTTGTCTATCTGTTCGTGAATACCGGTATGGTGGCCGGCATGTTACCCGTGGTAGGCGTGCCTCTACCGCTAATCAGTTACGGCGGCACTTCAATGGTAACCCTGATGATGGGGTTTGGTTTAATCATGTCGATTCGATCGGCGAAACGGTTCTTAGTTTGATGAAAAAGCTTGTATTGGTAGTTGGATTGTTTATCACGCCGATGGTCATGGCGCTGGATATTCCCGGTGGAGATTACCAGGGGCGCGCGGACGTGAGTGCTTTCGTGCAGCGAATGGCGAGCGAAACCGATTATACCGAAGCCGAGCTGGTCGACCTTTTCTCCCAGGTGAAAAAACAGGGGCACCTGTTCGCGTTACTGGACAAGCCTGCGGAAAAGGAACTCGACTGGTACCAGTACCGCGGTATCTTTATCAAGGACAAGCGTATCGATCTTGGCGTCGAGTTCTGGCAACAGCATCGGGAGTTACTGACCGAGGTCAGCGAGAAAACCGGTGTGCCACCCGAAATCATTGTCGCGATAATCGGCGTCGAAACCTTTTACGGCATCTACAAGGGTAAGGACCCGGTGTTCGACAGCCTCGTGACGCTGGCCTTCGACTACCCCCGGCGCGCCAAATTTTTTACCCGCGAACTGGAGCAGTTTCTGCTTCTGGCCAAGGAGCAGGGATTCGAGGCGCGCGCGCTGCGTGGTTCCTATGCCGGCGCCATGGGTATGCCGCAGTTCATATCCTCCAGTTACCGTAACTACGCGATCGACTTCGACCAGGATGGGCAGACTAACCTGTTCGACAGCATCGCCGATATCACCGGCAGCGTCGCCAACTATTTCGTCAAGCACGGCTGGCAGCGAGATGGACGCGTGGCGCGGCCACTGGAGGCGACGGAAAATAATTCGATCGAGTCTCTCGAGCCCGGAGTCAAGCCGACCTACAAGTGGGCCGACCTGAAACGCAGTGGACTGGATTCGAAATTTGAAATCAGCGAAGAGACGCCGGTCGCGCTGGTGAAGTTAAAGCAGCGGGATCGCCTGGAGTACTGGGCAGGGTTTCAGAATTTTTATGTGATCACGCGATACAATCACAGCGAGCTCTACGCAATGGCGGTTTATCAACTGGCTAAATTAATTAGCCACCAGTATAAAAAGACGACATGAGACTTAAGCTACTGCTGTGCCTGACAGTTTGCCTGGCGCTTGGCGCCTGTACCTTCGGGGTGCCGATAGGGGAGCGGAGCAAGACTCAGGTTCCGGTTGCGACGAGTACCCAGAAATCGAAGTACGGCAACCCATCGTCCTATGTCGTGTTCGGCAAGCGTTACCACGTGCTCGATAGCGCCGACGGTTTTGTGCAGCGCGGAATCGCTTCCTGGTACGGGATCAAGTTCCACGGGCGTAAAACTTCCAGCGGTGAAATCTACAACATGCACGCCATGACCGCGGCCCACAAGACGCTGCCGCTTCCGGCTTACGTACACGTCAAGAATCTCGACAACGGCCGCAGCGCGGTAGTTCGGGTTAACGATCGCGGCCCCTTCGTGCAGGGTCGCATTATCGACCTTTCCTACGCGGCGGCCAAGAAACTCGGCGTCAAGGGCCCCGGTACGGCCAACGTGGAAATCAGGGTTGTTAACAGGGGCCAGACCCAACCGACCAGCGTGGTGCGCGCCATCCCGTTGAGCGACCAAGCGAACAAGGATGCGCCGCTGTTTATTCAGATGGGTTCTTTTTCCAGCCAGCTGAACGCCAGCAACCTGGTGCAGGACCTGCATGCCGCTAACGAAACCTCGGCGCGAGTATCGCAGCTGCAAACCGACAACGGACTGTTTTACCGGGTGCGAGTCGGCCCGCTGTTCGATATCGATGAAGCCAATGCGATTGTCAGACGCCTCAAGGGCAAAGGCTTTCAAACCGCACGCATCGTGGTACAGGACTAGCCTGGATGTCGATCGGAAGCCGTGGCCGATAAACCTTGAGAGCATTAACCGTGATCGCTACAATCGCGACATTTTTCCAAGCCCACCAGGTAACCAGGTTCCTATGAAGATAGTCTCGCTTTTTGTCGCAATTCTGACTGTACTTTTTTCCGGTTCCGGCTGGGCCGCCGCCAAGCCCATACCGAATCCGCCCGAGCTCGACGCCACCAGCTATTACCTGGTTGATTTCGATTCGGGCAGGGTGCTCGCGGAAAAGGATCCGGACAAGCATATCGAGCCCGCCAGTATTACCAAGTTGATGACTGCTTACCTGGTCGACAAGGCGATTGCCGATGGTGACATCGCGCTGGATGAGATGGTCACCATCAGCGAGAAGGCCTGGCGTATGAAAGGCTCTAAAATGTTCGTCGAAGTCGGCAAGCAGGTGCCGGTCGATGATTTGCTCAAGGGATTGATCATACAGTCCGGTAACGATGCCAGCGTGGCGCTGGCCGAGCATATTGCCGGATCCGAGTCCGCTTTCGCAGGTTACATGAATCACCAGGCGCAACTGCTTGGAATGACCAATACCAATTTCGTCAACGCTACCGGCTGGCCGGACGAAAACCACTACAGCAGTGCGCGCGATATTGCCATCCTGACGCGCGCGGTTATTAGTGAATTCCCGGAGTCTTACGCCTACTACAAGGAACGCGAATACACCTATAACAAGATCCGGCAATTTAATCGCAATCGCCTGCTGTGGCGAGACGAAACGGTGGACGGGGTCAAGACCGGTCACACCGAGGCGGCCGGATATTGCCTGGTGGCTTCGGCCC
>JAASSH010000408.1 GCA_021767985.1 Gammaproteobacteria bacterium
AGATCGGCTGTACCAGGCTTTTGCGTCGATGAAGGGTTTGCAGCCGCTGTTGCCGGACGCCGGCATGTTCATGATGGTCAGGGTGCTGGGTACCGGCATGGACGCGCATGAATTTGCCAGCGAGCTTTACCACGCCACGGGCGTGTCGGTGCTCGACGCCACCGCGTTCGGCGCCAGCGCCGCGGGTTACGTGCGCGTGTCCTACACGGTAAGCGACGCAGAACTGGACGAAGCCTGCCGGCGCATCAGCCGTTTCGTGGAGAGTCTTTGAAATGACGGGCCGGGCGCAGACACGTTGCTGGTGGTGTGGCGACGATGAACTGTACCAGTCTTACCATGACGAGGAGTGGGGCGTCCCGGTGCACGACGAGCGCCTGCTGTTCGAGTTTCTCTGCCTCGAGGGAGCGCAGGCCGGGCTTAGCTGGATTACGATACTGCGCAAGCGCGACAATTATCGCCGCGTGTTCGATAATTTCGATGCCCACAAGATAGCGCGCTATGGGGACGATAAAATAAATGCGCTGTTGCAGGATCCCGGGATCGTGCGCAACAAGCTCAAGGTTAACGGCTTTGTCAAGAATGCGCGCGCTTACCTGGCACTGTGTGAGCAGGGCCAGACTCTGGACGAGTACCTGTGGAATTTCGTCGACGGCAAACCGTTACAGAATGACTGGAAGAAAATGTCACAGGTACCGGCGAATACCGAAATTTCAGACGCGATGTCGAAGGATCTCAGGAAACGGGGCTTTACATTCGTCGGCAGCACCATATGTTATGCCTTTATGCAGGCTGCGGGCCTGGTCAACGACCATACCGTCGACTGTTTTCGTCACCAGCAATTGAAACGAGGTTGATATGTCAGTGCAGGCCAAAGTCGAGTTCCTGTCGAAACGCACCGAGCGACCCATTTACTATGCCTCCAGCGCGGGTCGTAACGCGGCTCATAAAATCGATCAGCCTATGAATATCGTCAGCGTGGAGGTGGATGACGCACGCCAGCGCGGGGACGACGGGCTGCGCGATGAATTCGGCCAGCACCCATCCGGATTCGAATTACTCGAGTTTCCGACCGCGGTCGGAAATTTCCTCGACCAGTCGCAGATCGAAACCGTCTATGAATCCGAGATCGAGAATTTTCTGAAAACCGTGACCGGCTGTTACCGCGTGCATATCTTCGATCACACGGTGCGCGCCTCGGACCCGGAGCTGCGAGAAATCAAGAACATACGCGAACCCGCTTACCTGGTGCACACCGATTACACGTCGAATTCAGGGTTCGTCTGCCTGCAGGAAAATCTGGGCGAGGAGGCCGATACACTGGCGCAGGGCAGGTTCCAGATAATCAACGTCTGGCGTCCGCTGGTTGACCCGGTGGAGGATTTCCCGCTGGCTTTATGCGATGCGCGCAGCCTGACGACGGAAGACCTGGTCGATACCGAGCGGCGCGCACCGAACCATATCGGCGAAATCCAGCTGGCGCTGCACGACCCGCGCCAGCACTGGTATTTCTATTCGCATATGCGCCCGCCTGAAGTGCTGTTATTCAAGACCTTTGACTCGATCGATGGTGGTGTCCATCCCTGCAGCATTCATAGCGCGATCCGTTTGCCGGACGCGCCGCCCGATGCCAGGCCGCGTGAAAGCGTCGAAACCCGGGCCTTCGTTTTTTACCGCTAGCGGCGCAGATCAGACCAGGTCGATCTTGACCGGCACCGCCCGGCTCAGCGTGTGTCCCACGGGCGAGGTTCCGACAACCTGCTCATGGATTGCCCTGATATCTTCTTCCGTGGCGTCGCTATCGATGCTGACCCTGACCGAGATATTGTTGTAACCGGCATTGCCCTGTGGCGCCAGGCCGAGAAAGGTGTGCAGATCGAGATCGCCTTCGAGCTCGATACTCAAATCCTTGAGTTCGATGCCTGCCGCCGTGGCATTGGCCGCGTAGCCGACCGCCAGGCAGTTGCCCAGTGCCGCCAGCACCTGCTCGACCGGGTTCGGACCGGTATCGGTACCGCCGAGGGCGCCGGGCTCGTCTGAAGACATCGGCCCGAAATCACGAATCGTTGCCTCGGAGCGAAAGCCGCCTTTCCAGTTAACCGTGGCATTCCATTTGGTGTCGGCAACTTCGGGTTGCTCCTGAATCTTGCCGGCGAGACCGGCGACGGCGTCCATATTGACGTCATTCAGGGTTGTCGTGACTGATGCGCTCATGGCAGAACTCTCCTCCTTTACGGGTTGGATTTGCATCATAGCTCCTTTTCACCGGGCACGACAATCCGGGAATAATGCCTCGCAACAGATCCTGTGCTTGTCTTTGACAGGATTTGGCGACAAAGTAGGGCTCTGAAAATTTTGGAGTATTCATGGAAACCTCAGAATCGCGCCAGCACAAACTGAAACAGATCTGGGACGCGGCCATTGCGGCGGTATCGGGCCGCCAGGCGGTACTGAATGCGCTCGATGCGGATGGCCCGTTTGCGCCCGACCTGATTATCGCGGTCGGCAAGGCGGCATCCGGCATGTGTAGCGGCGCGCTGGAGCGGTTTCCCGGCTGCGAGGCGCTGGTCGTGACCAAGTACGATCATACCGATCAATGGCTGCGCGCGCAGACGGGCGTCGAGGTGATCGAGTCCGCACACCCGATTCCGGACCAGCACTCGCTCGATGCGGGCCGTGCATTACTGGCGCGCATGCGCTCGATGCCTGAAGGCAGCCGGGTTTTGATGCTGGTGTCAGGTGGCGCGTCGGCACTTGCCGAGGCCCTGCCGGAGGATATGACACTCGCCGATTTGCAGGCGATGACCGACGATATGATCGCGACCGGCAAAACCATTGGGCAAATCAACGCGCGTCGCAAGCAAACGTCGTTGATCAAGGATGGCAAGCTGATCGAAGCATTCGAGGGTCAGGAAATCAGGGTTTACGCGATATCCGATGTCGAGGGCGACAGCATCGAAACCATCGGTTCGGGTATCGGTGATTGTTGCTGTGCCGAAGCCAGGGCCAGTTCGAGAATTATTGCCTCGAACCGGATTGCGCGCCAGCAGGCGGTCCAGCAGGCCGAGCAGCTGGATCTTAAGGTCCATGTGGACGAGGAAACCCTGTATGGCGATGTCTTCGAGCTGGCGCCGGTAATCGGCGCGCGCCTGCGACAGGCCGAGCCAGGAGTCTACATCTGGGGTGGCGAGCCCACCGTGGTGCTACCGGAGAATCCGGGGCGGGGCGGGCGCAATCAAAGCCTCGCGCTGGCGCTCG
>JAASSH010000409.1 GCA_021767985.1 Gammaproteobacteria bacterium
GTTCCTTGCCGGCGTTTGCGCCGCTCAGTAATTGCAGGCAGGCCTCCCTGTTTGCCATGGGTGAGGCGGCGGTCGTGGCTGCCTCGGAGGCGATGGCAGCAGAAATTTTCTGTACCGACTTGTCGATTTCCTTACCGCCAGCTTCTTCGGGCATTCCCGCTTCGCCGGGGCGGATGATCATGGTTTGCTCGAAATCCTGCTCGCCGCCGCCGGAACTGTTTTGATAGGTAATCTGATACTTGCCAAGCGTAATATTGTCGCCGTTTTCCAGCGCATGCTTCTTGACCAGTTTGCCGTTAACGTAGGTGCCGTTGGTGCTACCCAGGTCTTCCAGGAAAGAATCTTCAAGAATGGTAATGACCTGCGCATGTCTGCCACTGACAGACAAATTATCGATTTGTATGTCATTGCCTGGTTTGCGCCCAATCGTAGTTGTTTCGTTGACCAACTCGTACTCGGTTTTTTCGCCCGTGCTTGATGTAGTGATCAGTTTTGCGACCATGTTATTATCTAGCCTCTAGAGTAGTTTCTACTGGGTGTATTCCGTTAATCGAACCAAGCGGCAAACTTTTTAAACCAGCCCTGCTTGGTCGAAAAATCTTCGTCAATTCGGCACAGCATTACCGAAATATTGTCCTTTCCGCCATTCTGGTTTGCCTTTGTAATCAATTGCTTGGCAGCTTCTTCTAGATTAGCACTAAATTCCTTAATAGTGTAGTATATATCTTCGTCTTCAACCAGATCGGTTAGTCCGTCTGAACATAGCAGATATATATCATTTTTCAGGACTATATCTTCCTGAATGTCTGGCATGACGATCGGATCGATGCCCAGGGCACGCGTAACAAGGTTTTTGTTCATCGAATTACGGGCTTCTTCGGGCGTATAAAATCCGCGATCAATGAGCTCCTGCAACAGCGAGTGATCCTTGGTAATTTGCTCAAACTTGTCGTTACGCATTCGATAGCAGCGTGAATCGCCTATATGGGCGAGCGAAAAAGAATTGTTGTAAAATTGCAACACCACGATGGTCGTACCCATACCCTTGTGTTCAGGGTTAGTTTCGGCTGTCTTGTAGACCAGTTCGTTAGCGGCGACAACGGCGTCCTGAATGCAAATCGACTCCAGCGAAAAGCCGCTAGCTTCGTCTACCTCTCCAGGAGTGATGTCGGGCAGGCGCTGCTGCAATTGCTCGATGATGGTGTCGACTGTCATGCTGCTGGCTATTTCGCCTCCGCGATGACCGCCCATGCCGTCCGCGAGCACCACGAGACCCAGCGCGCTGTCGTAACCTATGGCGTCCTCGTTCTTGCTGCGAACCATGCCGGTATCGGTCAGACCTTTAATCGATATCTTGTTTTGCAAGTTCATATGACTGCCAGGACTAGCTCTTTAAGAACGCTTTTAGCGCGTTCGCAAAGTCTGTTCCGGTTTGAAAACGCTGCTCCACGTCCTTGGTTAAAGCCTTGTTGATAACCGCCGCCAGGGCTTCCGGTACCTCGGGGCGAATCGTTCTGACGTCTGCTGCCTCTTCGTTGGTAATTTTAAACATCAGGCTGGCCATGGAGTCGGCTTTGAACGGCAACGAGCCCGACAGCATCTGGTACAGCATGACACCCAGCGAGAACAGGTCGGAACGGCCATCAACTTTTTTACCGGCTAACTGCTCCGGCGACATGTATGAAGGTGTTCCCAGTACCGTGCCGGTTTTGGTTTTACTGGAGTCGGTTATGCGAGCGATGCCGAAATCAGTGATCTTGACGGTATCGGATTCCGGTTCGTACATGATATTTGCCGGCTTGACGTCGCGGTGTACAACATTTTGTCGATGTGCGTAATCGAGACCCTCGGCGGCGCGCGCAACAATACTCAGCACCGAGCGCATTTTTAACAGGTTATCAGGTTTGCAGTATTTCGCGAGGTCCTGCCCTTGCAGGAACTCCATCGCAATGTAAGCCAGGTCGTGCTCTTCCCCGGCGTCGTAAATGGTGACGATATTGGGATGATTGAGACGGCCCGCGGTTTCGGCTTCACGGAAAAAACGCTGCTTGACCTCTTCCAGTTCGTCGGCGTCGAATTCCTGCGCCAGCGCCAGGGTCTTAATCGCAACCACGCGGCTTATTTTCGGGTCCTTGCCGAGATAGACGATACCCATCGCGCCCTTGCCGAGTTCTTTTTCGACTTCGTAGCGCCCCAGCATTGGTTTCTCGACACCTTCCTGGCCCAGCATCAGGGTGCTGCCGGCATGAGCGCCGCTGCCACCCAGCATGACGGTCTCTTCCATTTTTTGCGCCCGGTTCATTCTGTTTTCGACGTCACGGAAGTCTTTCTCGTGCTTCGTCATGTACTGATACACCGAGGTGGCCTTGTTAAACTGACGCTTGCGTTCGAAATCGAGCGCCAGGTTATACATTGCCTCCAGCACCTGCTCATCGACCGGGCTGCATTTGCGAAACTTTTCGAACGCCATGTCGAGTTGCCCCTGGGTTTGAAACGCGATACCCAGCATTCGATTGCTCTCGGCTGATTCCTCGTCCGATCTTGCCTTGCCGCGTTCCGTCACCAGGAAGCGCTTGGTCGTTATCAGCAGGTAACCAATGACCAGCAGGGCCCCAGGTGTCATTACCTGGATCCACATCGTGTTGCTGGTCATTAACAAATAGTGGGCGACCACCAGTCCCAGCACCATCGCCAGTGAGACGACGAACGCGACTCCAGCCTTGAGACGCGGCATCAACAGCATCAGGTAAAACGAAACCAGCAGGAATAAGCCGATGCGGGCCCAGAAACCCCACTCGGGCTCGATAAAGAAATCCTCGTTGAGTATGCTCGAAACCGAGTGTGCCAGCGTCAGTACCGGTGCCATCGAAGGATCGATAGGCGTTACCTGGGGAGTACCGACACCGGTTGCCGTTGGCCCGATCAGGACGATCTTATCCTTGTATTTCTCGATCGGAATTTTGCCGGTAAATACGTCGTAGTATGAATCTACCGGGAAGGCGGGAAATCCCTGCCTATCGGAGTAGAAAAAGGTATTCATTCGCAGCTTCGGGTCGGTCTTGATGGACAAGGATCCCAGTTCCACGCTCTCGGCAAGATTGATGCGAATATCATTGACGTCGAGGTTAAGGCTCCTGGCCGCAATCTGCAACGATATGGAAGGGTAGTAGCGATCGTAGTGCAGCAATACCAGAGGCTCGGAGCGGACACCGCCATCAAGATCCGGCAGCGTGTTCAAATGGCCAATTGCCGAGGCAAACTGACCAATGTCGTCGATTGGCGGCAACGCGGCAAC
>JAASSH010000086.1 GCA_021767985.1 Gammaproteobacteria bacterium
CCATTCAATCCGAGCGCCGATCCGTTGGGATTGATCGGGTAAGTCTCGCTCGCCGCGCCGCCGGCATCCACATAACGCAGGCAGGCCAGATTTTGTCGCAGCAACTCGGGCGCATCATGATCTCGCGTTTCGATACGTCCTTCGCCGTGGGCAACCACGATCGGCATCATCGAACCCTGCATTGCATCGAGAAATATCGAATTCGTTGCCAGCACTTCGACCATGGTGAAGCGGGCTTCGAACTGTTCCGAGCGGTTACGCACGAAGCGCGGCCAGTGTTCGGCGCCGGGAATCATGCGATACAGGTTGGACATCATCTGGCAACCGTTACAGATACCCAGGCCAAAGCTGTCGGCTCGCTCGAAAAACGCGGAAAACTCGTCAAATGCTCGCGGATTATAGAGGATCGACTTGGACCAGCCTTCTCCGGCCCCAAGCACGTCGCCGTAGGAAAAGCCCCCGCAGGCGGCAATACCACGAAACTCGGACAGGCTCACCCTCCCCTCGATGATATCGCTCATGTGCACATCCACCGCGCTGAAGCCGGCACGATCGAAGGCAGCCGCCATTTCAACCTGGCCGTTGACGCCCTCCTCGCGCAGGACCGCGATGCGTGGTTTGTTGCCGCCAACGTATGCGGCGCTGATATCCTCGGTGGGATCGAAGCCAAGCTTCGAAAACAGGCTGGGCGGCTGATCGGGCTGTATCAGGTCGAATTCCTGCTGCGCGCACTCCGGATTGTCGCGCAGCGCCTGCATTTTCAGCGTGGTTTCCGACCAGGCACGTTGCAGATCGACGATACTCTCGTCGATCACGGTGGCTTCTCCACAACTGATCCTGAGGCTGGCCTGCGCCTGCGGCATCCCGATACGATGACAGATACCGGTGAGTCCGGCCTGCTGCAAAATCGCTTCGACCCGCGGCAGGTCTGGTTCCGCTACCTGCACCACGACCCCCAGCTCTTCGGCGAATAAAACCGCGAGCGGATCATCGCCCAGGCTGGTGACATCGCACTGCAAACCGCTGCGGCCGGCAAAAGCCATTTCGCACAGCGTGACGACCAGGCCGCCATCGGAACGATCGTGATAGGCAAGCAACAAATCCTGCTCGAGCATGGCCTGCAGCGCGCCGAAGCCGGCTCTGAACAGGGCGGCGTCATCCAGGTCCGGGCCGCGGGCGCCGGTCTGGCGGTAAACCTGGGTCAGCGCCGAGGCACCCAGCCGGTTCTGACCGGCGCCCAGGTCAAGTAACAACAGCATCGAGTTACCGTCACAGGGTTTGATATCCGGGGTCACGGTCTTGCGCACGTCCGCCACCGGCGCAAACGCCGAGATAATCAGCGACAGCGGTGCGGTCACGCTTCGATCCGCGGCGCCATCCTGCCAGCGACTTTGCATCGACAGGGAATCCTTGCCCACCGGAATCGTAATACCGAGCTCGGGACACAGCTCCATGCCGACGGCTCTTACCGTATCGAACAGGCGCGCATCCTCGCCGGCGTGACCCGCGGCCGCCATCCAGTTGGCCGACAGCACGGTTCGCGACAGATCGCCGACCCAGGCCGAACCCATGTTGGTCAGGGCTTCGCCGATAGCGATGCGCCCGGCCGCCGGCGCATCGAGCAATGCCAGTGGCGTACGTTCGCCCATGCTCATGACCTCGCCGCTATACCCGGAATAATCGGTCAGCGTGACCGAGGCGTCGGCTACCGGCACCTGCCACGGGCCCACCATCTGATCGCGCGACACCAGCCCGCTCACCGAACGATCGCCGATGCTGATCAGGAAAGTCTTGTCGGCAACCGTCGGTAGTCGCAGCACCCGGTAAAGCGCCGAGCTCGGATCGACGTCACTGCGGTCAAACTCGGCCTGCGGCGTTTCCTGGTGCACTACCTCCCGGTGCATCTTCGGCGGCTTACCGAGCAGCACGTCGAGCGGGAGATCTACCGGCCTGTTGTCGAAATGCGGATCGCTTACCCGTAATCTTCTTTGTTCGGTGGCCTTGCCGAGCACCGCGTAAATGCAGCGCTCGCGCTCGCATAGCGTAATAAAATCGTCGAGCCGCTGGTCGTCGATTGCGAGCACGTAGCGCTCCTGGCTCTCGTTACACCATATTTCCATCGGCGACATGCCGGGTTCGTCGTTCGGCACCCGTCTCAGGTCCAGCTCGGCGCCACGCTCGGCATCGTTGACCAGCTCGGGCAAGGCATTCGACAGTCCCCCGGCACCGACATCATGGATCGACAGGATCGGGTTCGCCTCTCCCTGAGCGAAACAACGATCGATAACTTCCTGCACGCGACGCTGCATCTCCGGGTTACCCCGCTGCACCGAGGCGAAGTCGAGGCTTTCGCTGCTGCTGCCGCTCGCCATCGACGAAGCGGCGCCACCCCCGAGGCCGATCAGCATCGCCGGGCCACCGAGCACGATAATGTTGGCGCCGGGCGGGATTTCCTTTTTATGGATATGCTCGCGGCGAATCAGGCCGACGCCACCGGCAACCATGATTGGCTTGTGGTAGCCGCGCAGCTCGGCGCCGGTGGGCGTAGCCACCGATTGCTCGTAGGTACGGAAATAGCCGCAGGTGTTGGGGCGACCGAATTCATTATTGAACGAGGCTGCCCCGATCGGGCCCTCGAGCATGATTTCGAGCGCCGAAGCGATCCGCTCGGGCTTGCCGTGATCCTGTTCCCAGGGTTGCTCGAAGCCAGGTATCTTCAGGTTCGAAACCGAGAAGCCGCAAAGCCCGGCCTTGGGCTTGGAGCCGATTCCGGTGGCGCCCTCGTCCCGGATTTCGCCGCCCGAACCAGTCGCCGCCCCGGGAAACGGCGAAATCGCGGTCGGATGATTATGGGTTTCGACCTTCATCAGGATATCGAGCCGCGTATCCTGGTACTGGTACTCCGCCGATTCCACCGCCGGGGCCAGGCGGCGCGCCGCGAAACCCTCGATGACCGCGGAGTTGTCGTGATAAGCCGACAGGATGCCGTCGCTATGCTGCGCGTGGGTATTCTTGATCATCTGGAACAAGGTCATCGGCTGCTCGTCGCCGTCGAGCGTCCAGGTGGCGTTGAAAATCTTGTGACGGCAGTGCTCGGAGTTCGCCTGGGCGAACATCATCAGTTCGACATCGACCGGGTTGCGGCCCAGCTCGTCGTAAGCGGCGGCCAGGTAATCGATTTCGTCGGGAGAGAGCGCCAGGCCAAGCTCGGTGTTGGCCTGCTCGAGTGCTGCGCGACCCTGGTTAGTCGTATCGATCTCGCTGTAAGGCCTCGGTAGATGGGTTTCGAACAGCGCAGAGCAATCCTCGAGCCGGGTAAAAACAGCCTCGATCATGCGGTCATGCAGCAGGTCAAGCGCAACCTCTCCGGTCGCCTCTACGGTAAACTGAATACCGCGCTCGATGCGACGAATTTGCGTCAGGCCGCAATTGTGTGCGATATCGGTCGCCTTGCTGGCCCAGGGTGAAATGGTGCCGGGACGCGGTAGGACGTAATAACTCTGGCCTTCGGCGCTGACTGCAGGCATCGCCGGCCCGTAGGTCAGCAGGTTATCGAGCACCTCCAGCTGCTCGTTGCCGAGTTCATGCTCGGTATCGACCAGGTGAATGTAACGACTGCTGAGCGCGTTGACCGGGGTTCCCGCGGCGGCTAGTTGTTGTTGAAGTTTTCTTAATCTGAATTCGGATAATGCCGGGCTACCGGGCAGGCATAGCATATTGTTTCAGGTCACGTAGCGGGGATGGAAAGGTGGTCGAATGATAACGGAAAAGCCACGGCGCTCCAACTCAAACCGGCGCCCGATGATCAACTTTCTGCGAACGACAGCGTGTGATAACGATGGAACCGCAGCGTGCCG
Source organism: Gammaproteobacteria bacterium (assembly GCA_021767985.1). Lineage (GTDB taxonomy): Bacteria > Pseudomonadota > Gammaproteobacteria. The sequence continues at coordinate 3,858 of JAASSH010000086.1, forward strand.
GACCAGTAGCCGGCATCGAGCCCCGCCTTGAGGCATAGCTGTTCGAGAAATTCGGTTGGCGAGGCCATTTTTTCCCAGACCTGGGGCAAAAATGTCGAACGATATCCGCGGTCCTCCAGCAGCAAGCCGTCGACCCCGGGTTGTAATGCATCCAGCAGCGCCTGTCTGGTTTCCGCCTCGATCGGCTCCATCTCCGATAACACAGAAATCTCGATATGTATTTCGTCGAGCTCATCCGCGCGCAGCGATGGGAAACGGTAGTCACGAAACGCGGCACCGAAAGCCGAATTCGCCACCGCCTGCGCCAACGGTTCCTGCGCCTTCAGCGAACCGATGCAGCCACGCAGTTGGCCCGCCCGGGTCAGCGTAACGAATACCGCGGCAACGGTTTGCAGGTTGGCATCGATCCGGGAAAGATCGACCTGCAGCGCCCTGCCCGAGGTCAATCCGTTACCGATCGACTGGCGTGCTATCTCGAGCAGGCGAGCCTGCTCGCCGTCACTTAGTTCAATGCAGAGCGAAGGCGGCATATCCAACTACCCGGTTGGGTGCTCCAGCGGTATCGCCAGAGTTACAGGCGTGCAGTAACGACACTTCGAGCGCGCGCCCCTGTGCCGAGGCCATCAGCCCATTGATGACGCGCGCACCACAGGCTTCCTCTCCTCTCAACGTGGTCGACTTGCCGAGTATATGCTCGCAGGTGGCGGCATCGATCTGCTGCGCCTCGCGATAGTTTAGAAAATGTGAAAGATCGGAGCTGATCACGACCAGCGTGTGTGCATCCGCCGCAAGTGCATCGATCACTGTCGCAACCTGGTCCGCGTCAGCCCCTCCGACAACCACGGGCACCAGCGTAAAATCGTTCAGCACCGTTTGCAGGAACGGCAACTGCACCTCGAGACTATGCTCCTCGCGATGCGCCTCGTCGGAAATTTGCACCCCCGGCAGTTTTGCGATCAGGTCGAGCGCTGCCCGGTCCAGTGGCACTTCCCCCAGCGGTGTCGCGAACCGATCTACCGACGGAATCGCCATCCCCTTCAGGTAAACACGGTGCGCCGGGCCCAGCAGCAGAACGCGTTCTACCCGGTCAGGATCGGCCAGCAGGCGGCGATAGGCAAAGGCCGCGGTCGAACCGGAATATATGTAACCGGCATGAGGCACGATCAACGCCTTCGGAAAAGTTTTGGGAGGCGTCATATCGGCGCTCAATAATTGCTCGACATGCTGCTTTAAACGGCCCGCGTCAGCCTCATAAAAGTAACCAGCTACGGCGGCCTGGCGAATGCTCATAATCTATCTCCAACCCACTACAATATTTTTGATTATAGCCCGATCTACTCTGCCCCGATTTGCTCTGGATCAAACCACGGTGATAGCGATGGCCGGATTACTGGCCCGCTTGCCGCGACATGGTTAATGACATACCGGACGCGAACCGCACCCGGGGTAAAATCAGAATCGCACGGGAGGCGGACTCCCGGACGAGTAGCAGCCAGTTAACTTCTGCCACAGCTTAAAGCGGCAAAAACCACCGCACTCCTTGACCGGGATCAACTTGCCTCTCGATCAACGGGCCTAGTCTTTAGCGTATTATTCACTTCTGGCAATTGTCGGAGGTTATTGTCGATATCGCTTTTGGTTCCGACACGTGATGCGATTTGCGCCTGTGGCGGGAAGTGAGTTGGCAGAGATAAAGATATGCAGGAATCCGTAGTATCTACGCGGTACTGGCACCGACTGGATGACGGCCGGTTACAATGTGATCTGTGCCCTCGACACTGTCACCTGCGCGAGGGTCAACGTGGCCTGTGTTATGTGCGCCAGCGTCTCGACGACGAAATCAAGCTTGTCAGCTATGGCCGCTCCAGTGGTTTCTGCGTCGATCCGATCGAAAAGAAACCGCTGAATCATTACTACCCGGGCAGTTCGGTACTCTCCTTCGGCACCGCGGGCTGCAACCTGGCCTGCAAATTCTGCCAGAACTGGGATATGACCAAGTCGCGTGAAATGGATACGCTCGCGGACGCGGCGTCACCGGAGAAACTCGCCCGTGTCGCTGCCGAATTATCCTGCCAGAGCGTCGCCTTCACCTACAACGACCCGGTTATTTTTCACGAGTACGCGATCGACGTTGCCGCTGCCTGCCGCGAACGCGAAATCAAGACCGTCGCGGTTACCGCGGGTTATATCGACCCCGAGCCGCGCGAGGAATTCTTTGCCGCAATGGATGCCGCCAACGTCGATCTGAAAGCCTTCACCGACCGCTTTTATCACAAGATCTGCGGCGGGCACCTGGCACCGGTGCTGGAGACGCTGGAGTACATACATCATCAAACCGACTGCTGGCTAGAACTCACGACGCTGCTGATTCCCGGTGAAAACGACTCCGATAGCGAGCTGCAGGAGATGACTCGATGGGTGGTGGAAAAACTCGGTCCCGAGGTGCCGATGCACTTCACGGCATTCCACCCCGACTGGAAGATGCTCGATATCAGGCCCACACCTGCCAGCACCCTGACCCGGGCTCGCGCCATCGCGCTGGATAACGGCGTGCACTACGCCTACACCGGTAACGTACATGACAACAAGGGTTCCAGCACCTGGTGCCATAACTGCGGCGAATTATTGATCGAGCGCGACTGGTATGTGCTCGGGCGCTGGGGCCTCGATGCCCACGGCTGCTGCGCCAGCTGCGGCGAACGCCTGCCGGGGCATTTTCTCGCAAAACCCGGCAATTTCGGTGCTCAACGCATCCCGGTAAAGCTCAGCCGCTATCCGGGAGCCTGAGCCAGTCGCAGCTGGATCATTGATCCGGTTGGCTGCCAAACTCCTGGTCCAGCGAATCGACGACCCCCCTGATAATTTCGATAAAGCGGTCTATTCCGGTCTGGTCCTGGTTGCGGCGCCGGTCGTTGAGCCCGGAAAGCGCAATATTATAGGCCGCATGATAGTTACCCTGATCGACGAACTGCTGGATTCTTTCAGCCTCGGCTTCGATGTTCATAAGCGCACCTCGAACTCGGTCCCAATACGAAAAGCTGGCACGGCACAGAATACCATAACGCAAGCATCGGACTCACCGCCCGTAACCGCGGCAGGCAAAATCCGGATCGGCACGAACGACGAAATCGATTCGGGTTCGCGTGAATTCGCTTGAATTAAATTCGCACAAACTTTATATAGGACCGCTTATCCAGCAGCCCGGCTCGATTGCATGACCTGCAAAGTTCTGATCCTGTTCGCTCATCCGTCGCAGCACCGCTCGGAAGTCAATCTGCCGTTGGCCCGTATGTCCCGATCGGTCGATAACGTTACCCTGGTCGACCTCTACGCCGAGTATCCCGATTACTGCATCGATATCGAGCGCGAACAGCGGCGTTTGCGAGAGCACGATGTCATCGTCTTCATGTTCCCGCTCTACTGGTATTCGACACCGGCGATTCTGAAGGAATGGCAGGACCTGGTACTCGAGTACGGATTTGCCTACGGCCATGACGGCACGGAGCTGCATGGCAAGCGACTACTCTGCGCGATTACCGCCGGTGGTACCGAAGACGCTTACCGGACAAACGGTTACAACCATTACTCGATCCGTGAACTGCTGCGGCCAGTCGAACAAACCGCTACCCTTTGCGGCATGATTTATTTGCCGCCTTATGCGCTGTTCGGTTCGCGTACCGCGGCCGAGGATGGCACGGTCGACGCACATGTCGAGCGCTGGCGACAAATCCTGGAATGCCTGCAGCGCGAGCAGCTCGATCTCGGCAGTGTGGCACAGGCTGAAAAGCTGAACGATTGCCTTGCGCAGTTCGACGCTGTGACGACATGACC
>JAASSH010000410.1 GCA_021767985.1 Gammaproteobacteria bacterium
GAATCGCGTTCCAGGGACGGCTTCGAAGGGCTGGAACTCGAAGCAGGGGCGCCGTACCGCTCCTGGACCCTGTGGCCCAATACCTGCCTGTTGAGCCTGCCGGGCTGTGAAAACCTGATCGTTATCCGCATGGCGCCGGACGGCCCCGAGGGCTGTCGCGAGCACGTCGACCTGCTGACGATAAACGGTGCGGTGTCGCCCACGGTGGAAGCGTTGCGCGCGTTGTTTGCCGATCAGTTCAATACGGAAGATATCGAAATCGTCGAAAGCGTGCAGCGCGGTCTCAAGTCGCTGGGTTACGACCAGGGGCGCTACGTTGTCGATGACCGCGATGACTGGTATTCGGAGTCCGGCTTGCACAAGTTCCACCGGCTGATCCTGGCGGCGCTGGCGAACTGAACCCCATTTTCAAATTCGGCAACCCGGACGGTAGAAACCAGCTGGTGGACCGAACGCTTCATCAGCCGTTTCGTCAGATTTCGTTCGAGCGTAACTCCGGACGAAGCCGCGTTGGTCGGCGTGGGTTTTCCGGTTTTGTCGACCATGACCGGTTACAGTTTGTAGTCTGGTTCTTCGCGATCGAGAATCTCGCGGATTTCGCGCAGGTGAACATCGCAGGAACCGATTCGATCCATGTAATCTTCCCACTGGCGCGCCGTCTTCTCGGCGACCGCATCGCTCGCGATGCGCAGCGGTTTGCCGGTCGTCAGGGCCGTGATGTAGTTTTGGCAGGCGCGTTCGAAGTAAAACAGCTCGTCGAACGCGCGCGCGATCGTATTGCCGATGGCCATGACGCCATGGTTGCCCATGATCAGTATTCGTTTATCGCCGAGCGTGGTGGTAAGACGTTCGGCCTCGTCGCCGAGCCCCATGCCGTCAAAACCGTCGTCGACGGCCACCCGGTTGAAATAGCGCATCGTGTTCTGGTCGATCGGCGGTAACTCCGATTTTTCGAGCGAGGCCAGTACCGTGGCGTACTTCGAATGAACGTGCATGACACAGCGCGCCTGCGGCAGGTTACGATGCATGGCGCCATGGATCGCCCAGGCGGTGGGATCGGCTTTTTCGGAAGCGTCGGCGTTAGCATCGAGTAGCAATAAGTCGCCTGCACGCATGTTGGAAAAGTGCCGCCCAAACGGGTTCACCAGGAACTGGCTACCGTCGTCCGATACCGCGTAGCTGAAGTGATTGGCGACGCCCTCGTGCATGTCGAGCCTTGCAGTCATGCGAAATGCCGCCGCGAGATTGCAGCGATCTTCGTAATGCGTATCGGCGGCAGCTGATTGGTTGCTGGTATCAACGACTGAAATCGACATTGGTCACCCCTGTTGTCTGTCCTGAGCCAGAATTAAAGCTCAGGACAGGCGGGTGAGCAATACAATTTTCCCGATCGCCGCGATAGCATTATTTGTTTTATAGTTACGTGCATGAATCATTTCGCGCACCTGGTATTGTCGCAGCCCACGCTGGAGTCGACGGTAGGCAACCTGCTGGGGGATTTTGCGCGCGGCCTGGATCAACACAGCCTGCCGCGAGCGGTGCTCGCCGGACTGCAGAATCATCGCGCGGTGGATCGCTTTACCGACACCCATCCGCGGGTGCAGGCGATGAAGCGCAGCTTCAGCCGCGAACGCCGGCGGTTTGCCGGCATCGCGCTCGATATCTACTTCGACCACTTGCTGATCAATCACTGGGAGTATTTCGAGCAACGCCATCTTGATTCCCTGATCGGCGACTTTTATCAGCGCATGTCGGCGGGTCGCGAGCTGATGCCGCATGACAACATGCGCCAGGTCACCAGCCGCATGATCGAGTACGACTGGTTTGGATCTTACAGAGATATCGATGCGGTCGCCGAGTCGCTCGACCGGGTCGCCGGGCGCATCCGGTTCTCCAACCGGTTCGAGAACGCGATCGAGGACCTGCTGCGAAACCATGAAATGATTCGCGATGGCTTTATCGAGTTCTACCCGGAGTTACAGCGGCACGTGGCCGAACTGGCGCTCGAGTCGTTCTAGCAATCGACGACCTTGCCCGGGTTCATGATGTTCTGCGGGTCCAGCGCCAGCTTGATTGCCCGCATCGTTTCCACCGCGCCGTCGCCGTGCTCGTTGCGCATGTGTTTGAGTTTCCCCATGCCGATGCCGTGTTCGCCGGTGCAGGTGCCGCCCATATCGATCGCACGTTGTACCATGCGCCTGTCGACCTCCAGCGCTTTTTCAAACATCGCGTCGTCATCGGGATCGATGAACATCGTGCTATGAAAGTTACCGTCGCCAACGTGGCCGATGACCGGTGCGAACAATCCCGAGGCGGCGATATCGGCCTGGGTCTCGGCGATACAGTCCGCCAGCCTCGAGATCGGCACGCAAACGTCGGTGACGTAACCGCGATAGCCCGGGTGGACCGCGAGACCCGCGTAGTAGGCGTCGTGCCGCGCGCGCCAGAGTTTATTGCGGTCTTCTTCTTTTTCCGCCCACTGGAACCCGGTAGCGCCAAACTCCTGCGAAATCTCATCGAACATCTGCACCTGTTCGGCGACGCCCGCAGAGGTGCCGTGAAACTCGAGAAACAACGTGTCTAGTTCCGGATAGTCGGTCTTGCTGTAGGCATTGATGGCCTTGATGTAGGCGCTGTCGAGGATTTCGATGCGTGCTACGGGAATGCCCATCTGTATCGTCATGATGGTGGCCTCCGCGGCGGAGCGCACGTCTGGGAAATTAACGATGGCGGCCGAAATCGATTCGCACAAACCGTGCAGCCGCAGGCTGATCTCGGTGATGACGCCCAGCGTGCCTTCGGAGCCGACGAACAGCCGCGTGAGGTCATAGCCGGCGGACGACTTGCGCGCACGCGTGCCGGTCTTGATGATGTCGCCATTTGCCGTCACCACGGTCAGACCGAGCACGTTTTCGCGCATCGTGCCGTAGCGCACGGCGTTGGTACCGGAGGCGCGGGTTGCGGTCATGCCGCCGATCGAAGTATTGGCCCCGGGATCGATCGGGAAAAACAGGCCGGTATCGTGCAGGTACTGGTTGAGTTCGCGTCGCGTGACGCCAGCCTGCACGCGACAATCCATATCCTCGTTGTTCACTTCGAGGATTTGATTCATCTGGCTCAGATCGATGCAAATGCCGCCGTTGACGGCCTGTACCTGGCCTTCCAGCGAGGTGCCGGTGCCGAAGGCGATCACCGGCGTGGCGGTTGCGGCGCAGAGTTTTACGATTGCGGCTACTTCCTCGGTGCTGTGCGCGAAGCAAACCGCGTCGGGCGCCTGCACCGGGTGCCA
>JAASSH010000087.1 GCA_021767985.1 Gammaproteobacteria bacterium
CGCCCTCGGCGGTACCGGTGTCATTTTCCTCGGACTGTCGGGCTACGCGCTGACGACGCGCAAGGATTTCAGCTTCCTCGGCGGTTTCGTCATGGTGGGCATGCTGGTCGTGCTCGGAGCCGCGATACTGAATATCTTCCTGGGTATTCCCGCGCTGTTCCTGGCCGTTAACGCCGCCATCGTGATGATCATGAGCGCATTTATCCTGTGGGAAACCTCGTCGCTGATTCACGGTGGTGAAACCAACTACATCATGGCAACCGCTGGCCTGTTCCTGTCGATCCTGAACATGTTCCAGGCGCTGCTGCACCTTCTCGGTGCTTTCAGCAACGAATAATCCAGACCAGCCGATGACCAAGCCAGATAAGCCCCGTTCGCGGGGCTTATTTTTTCTACATTGCTTACGAGATAGTTATGGATTGGGTTAAAATTGGTTCCGCGCTTTTGATGGGGGCGATGCTGATTTATTTGTTTCCTCGCGCCAAGCAAACCATCGAAAACTCTCCCAAAGGCACCATGAAAGAATGGATGGGATTTATCCTGCCGATGGCCGCGGTGGTATTTTTCATCATCTTACTGATCGCGCTGGTCTAGCCAGATCATTTCAGCGAGCCGAAGATCGGCGGGCGTCGTGATCTTGATGTTATCGGCACTACCCTCCACCAGTTTTGGCGCGTAACCCGCGAGTTCCAGCGCCTGCGCGTCGTCGGTTACCGCCAGGTCCCGCTCGATCACCTGCTTGAGGGCATTGAGCAGGGGCTGCAGGTGGAACACCTGCGGTGTCAGGGCGCGCCACAGGCGTTCTCTCGGCAAGGTGTTTGCTACTTCCATGTTGTGATTATCCTGTTTCAGCGTATCTGCCACCGGTGCCGCCAGCAGAGCTCCTGCCGGATGCTGTCGGGCGGCGTGGATTACCCTGGTTAGATCCTGGTGTGACACCAGCGGCCGGACCGCGTCATGTACCAGGGCGATAGCGTCGTTGCCAAAACGGTACTGCAGTGTGGTCAGACCGCTATAAACCGATAGATGACGCTCGCGCCCGCCGGCGCTGGTGAATAGCGGCTTGCTGGGCGCATACCCGAGCTGCTCCCAGAACGGATCATCCTCCTGCAGCACGACGACTGCACCATCGATTTCCGGATGCGACAGCAACCGGTCAAGGCTGTGCTCGATGACGGTTTTTTCCTGAAACGAAAGATATTGCTTGGGCGTGTCGCTGAGCATACGGCTGCCACTGCCTGCGGCCGGCATCACCGCCCATACCGGAACGCTATTGCGCATTGCCGGTGTCAGCCTCTTGCGGGATCAACTGGATAAAAGTTTCTCCCTGCTTGATCATACCGAGGTCGTTACGCGCCTTTTCCTCGAACGCGTCGAGGCCGTTTTGCAGGTCAAGCACCTGGGCCTCCAGAATCTTGTTGCGCGCCTCGAGTTCGCGCAGCTTGCTCTTCTGGATCTCGAGCTCACGCGACAATTGCACCACTTCCGACAGGCTGCCGTCTCCAAACCATAGTTTGTACTGCAAAACGAAGAGAATCAGGATCAATATTGCCAGCAGAATCTTCATCGGTGCGTTGTGATTCTACTAGATGTTCTTGAAGACCGTTTTACCTGGATAAGCCGCGTTATCGCCCAGGGCGGCTTCGATTCGCAACAGCTGGTTGTATTTTGCAATTCGGTCAGAACGCGATAGAGATCCGGTCTTTATCTGTCCGGCGCCAGTCGCAACCGCGAGGTCGGCGATCGTGACATCTTCGGTTTCGCCGGAGCGATGCGAAATCACGGTGGTGTATCCTGCTGCATGCGCCATAGAGATAGCATCCAGGGTTTCACTGAGCGTTCCTATCTGGTTGAACTTGATAAGAATCGAATTGGCGATTTGCTGCTCGATGCCACGCGACAGGATCTTCGTATTGGTGACGAACAGGTCATCCCCGACCAGCTGAATCCGCTGCCCCAGTTTTTCAGTCAGTATTGCCCAGCCTTCCCAGTCGCTTTCATCCATACCGTCCTCGATGCTGATGATCGGATACTGCTCGACCCAGCCGGCGAGATAGTCGGCAAAGCCAGAGGCGTCAAACGAGCGTTTTTCCGATGCCAGTACGTACTGGCCGTCTTGATAAAACTCGGAGCTGGCCACGTCCAGACCCAGGTAAATATCGCTGCCGGCGCGATAACCGGCTTTATCGATCGCCATCAATATCACTTCGATCGCCTCTTCATTCGACGACAGGTCGGGTGCAAAACCGCCCTCGTCGCCAACCGCGGTATTCATACCCTTTGCCGCCAACACCGACTTGAGCGCGTGAAACACTTCGGTGCCGTAGCGCAATGCCTCGTGAAAGCTGGGGGCACCGGCCGGTAAGATCATGAACTCCTGCAAGTCGACGCTGTTGTCGGCATGCGCACCGCCGTTGATGATATTCATCATCGGCACCGGCAGCTGATTCGCCTCTGCTCCGCCCAGGTAACGGAACAGCGGCATGCCTGCGGCCACGGCCGCCGCCTGAGCGTTGGCGAGCGAGACCGCGAGCAAGGCATTGGCGCCCAGGTTACTCTTGTTGTCGGTTCCGTCGAGTTCGATCATGGCCTGGTCGAGCCCGCGCTGGTCGCTACTGTCCCGCCCGACCGCGAGCGTGGCGAGTTCGTGATTGATGTGACCTACGGCCCGGGTGACGCCCTTACCGAGGTAGCGGTTGCTGTCGCCGTCCCGCAGCTCTATCGCCTCGCGTTCACCGGTAGAAGCTCCCGACGGGGCAGCAGCCCAGCCGACGCTACCGTCTTCCAGCACGACTTCGGCCTCGACTGTTGGATTACCGCGCGAATCCAGGATTTCCCGCCCGGTAACCTGGGTGATATTGGTCATAGTTACTCCGGATAAGTTTTTGGTTTCACAACAGTTCGCTTTCGTCCATTTTCGAGGCCTTCGTGACGCGATCGATCTCGATCAATACCTGCAATAGCGACCGCATCTTTGCCAGCGGCCAGGCGTTGGGCCCGTCGCTCAGCGCCTCTTCGGGTTTGGGATGGGTTTCCATGAAGAGCCCGGATACTCCGGCGGCAACCGCAGCGCGTGCCAGCACCGGTACAAATTCCCGCTGCCCGCCCGAAGCCGTGCCCTGACCGCCCGGCAGCTGCACCGAATGAGTCGCGTCGAACACGACCGGACAGCCGGTCTGGCGCATCACCGCCAGCGAGCGCATGTCGGAAACCAGGTTATTGTAGCCAAAGCTGGCACCACGTTCGCAGACCATGATCTGACGGTTACCCGTTTCAAAGGCCTTGTTGACGACTTGCTGCATATCCCATGGCGACAGGAATTGACCCTTCTTGATATTGACGGGTTTGTTAAGCGCCGCAACATTCTGGATGAAATTGGTTTGCCGGCACAGAAACGCAGGAGTTTGCAGCACGTCGACCACGCTCGCGACTTCGTCCAGCGCCGTATCTTCATGCACATCGGTAACCACCGGGACAGACAGGCTGCTGCGCACTTTCTCGAGAATCGCGAGACCTTTGTCGATGCCGAGGCCGCGAAAACTCTGGCTGCTGGAACGATTAGCCTTGTCGAATGAGGATTTGTAGATAAAGGGGATATCGAGCTGCTGGCATATTTGCTGCAGTTCAGCGGCGGTTTCGAGCGCGAGCTGTTCCGATTCGATCACGCAGGGACCCGCCATCAGAAACAAAGGCTGGTCGAGACCAACCTCGAAATCGCAAAGCTTCATTGCGACTTAGCCTGGTGATACTCGACCGCGGCGCTGATGAAACTGTTAAACAGGGGATGCCCTTCACGGGGCTGCGAGGTGAATTCCGGATGAAACTGGCAGCCGATGAACCAGGGATGATCCGACAGCTCGACCATTTCCACCAGTTCGTTGTCGACAGACAGCCCCGAGATCACCAGTCCCGCATCCTGTAGCCGCTGCAGGTAGTTGTTGTTGAATTCGTAGCGATGCCGGTGCCGCTCGTGTATTTCCTCGGCGCCGTAGGCGCGCCGGGTGCGGGTACCGGGCACCAGCTTGCAGGTCTGGGCGCCCAGGCGCATGGTGCCGCCGAGATCGGTATTTTCATCGCGGGTCTCGATCGAGCCGTCACGATCGACCCATTCGGTTACCAGCGCTATTACCGGGTCCGGGGTCTTGGGATTGAACTCGGAGCTGTGCGCCTTGCCCAGACCCAGCACGTTGCGGGCGTATTCGATCACTGCGACCTGCATGCCGAGGCAGATACCGAGATATGGCACATTATTGGTGCGTGCGTAGTTGACCGCGGCGATCTTGCCCTCGATACCGCGGCTGCCGAAGCCTCCGGGCACCAGTATCGCATCCAGCCCCTCGAGCGCACCGACGCCGTCGGTTTCGATCGAATCGGAATCGATCTTGACGATGTTGACACGGGTGCTGGTGTGGATACCGGCATGCGCCAGCGCTTCGTTCAGCGATTTATAAGCGTCGGTATGATCGACATACTTGCCGACGAACCCGATCGAAACTTCGTGTTCCGGATTTTCCAGCGCATGCACGACACGGTCCCAGCCGGACAGGTCCGCGGGTGGCAGATCCAGCCCGAAACGCTTGGCAACGATATCATCGAGCCCCTGCTCATTGAGCCCGCGTGGAATCTTGTAAATATGGTCGACATCGATCGCGTAGATTACCGCTTCCTCGGCGACGTTGGTAAACAAAGCGATCTTGCGACGTTCCTCGATCGGAATCGCGCGGTCTGCGCGACACAGTAAAATATCGGGCTGTATCCCGATGGAACGCAGTTCCTTGACCGAGTGCTGGGTGGGCTTGGTCTTGATTTCACCCGCCGCGGGCAGGTAGGGAATCAGGGTCAGGTGCATGTAGAGCACGTTATCGTGCCCCAGTTCGAAACCCATTTGCCGAATCGCCTCCAGATAAGGCAGCGATTCGATATCGCCGACAGTACCGCCGATCTCGACCAGCACGATATCGGCACCGTTGGTGCTGTTGAGCACCGAGTTCTTGATTTCATCGGTGATATGCGGGATGACCTGTACCGTGGCACCGAGATAATCTCCGCGTCGCTCCTTGGCAATTACGCTCTCGTAGATACGGCCGGTCGTGTAATTACTGCTTTGCGAGCAATGCACCCCGGAGAACCGTTCGTAGTGTCCCAGGTCGAGATCGGTTTCGGCGCCATCATCGGTAACATAGACCTCGCCGTGCTGGAATGGGCTCATGGTTCCGGGATCGACATTGATGTATGGATCCAGCTTTATCATGGTTACGCTGAGTCCACGTGCCTGCAGTAAAGCGCCCAGTGAGGCAGATGCAATGCCCTTGCCCAGTGATGAAACAACACCACCAGTAATGAATATGAATCGGCTCATAGATCCCGAAAATTGGTTGGACGTATGGAACGTAGGATGGAAGGAAACGATAGCAGAATCGTATTTTGAAGACAATCGACGAACCCAAAATAACCCTGATACAGGCGTTCAAATCAGGGCTAAAGAATTATTAATTGTCGCCGATAGCTAAAAACAATTAAGGCTTGCTTCTATTTACTACCATGCGCGCACTAGTAATCGAAAACAACCAGGCTTATCGAGACATGTTGGAACAGACTCTGGCCGAGCAAGGTTTCACTACCGATAGCGGTGATAGTATCGAAACCGCTCGCAGCTGCGTCGATTCCGAGCCCTATGACATTATTTGTGTCAACCAGGCGCTGAAAGACGGCAGCGGCGAGGAATTCGTCGCTTATTGCAATCAGCATCAACGCCATCAGGATACGCCAATTCTGTTTCTGACCGAAGACAAGGAACTCAAGGTGGAGGACCTCTCGGTCAGGGTCGACAGCGTGATTCACGAGTTGAACGAGCACCAGATCGAAGACCAGATCGTCCATTTTGTCGATCTGCATCTGGATCCGGTGTTTTACGAGGGACGCATCCTGTTCGTCGAGGATGATCCGGAGGTGGCGGCGGAGATTTTGAGCGATTTGGAGCAAACCGGCTACCAGGTGTCGCATTTCACCACGGTCGAGGCCGCCTGTAAGGAATTCGACTCGGTAACCGTTTACGGCTCGCATGTCGATGCTTACGACCTCGCGATTACCGGGCTCGATCTCGATGGTGAACTGGCAGGTGAAGACCTGGTTACCTGCATTCGATCCTACGAGGATGGCCGTGGATTTATCCCGATTATTGCCGTTACCGGCGATAACAACGATCATCGCCGTATCTCGCTTTATCAGCTGGGCGTTAACGATTTTCTGACGAAACCCATCCTGCATCAGGAACTGCTGGTACGCATCGGTAACCTGATAACCAACAAGCGCCTGCTCGACAAGGTGCACGATATCCGGCGTGAACTGTTCGCCCTGGCGACCGTCGACAAGCTGACCGGGTGCCACAACCGCCACAGCCTGATGGAGTTTTCCGGAAAGTTCGTCGCAACGGCCAGACGCCACGAGTATCCGGTTAGCATGCTGGTTATCGATCTCGATCATTTCAAGGCCATCAATGACAATCATGGCCATGCCGTCGGCGACGTGGTGCTCGAGTTAACCGGCGCGCTGTTGAACGAGAGCTTTCGGGAAGGTGACCTGGTGGTGCGTTATGGCGGCGAAGAGTTCGTCGTACTGATGACCCACTGTGATGCCGAAGGTGCCCGCCAAAAGGCCGCAAGCGTGCGCCGTGCAATCGAAGACCTCAAGCCGAACGGAATCGATATAACAACCAGTATCGGCGTCACTACGATGGAAGTCGGCTCCAAAGGAGATTTCGAAGACATGTTCCACGCCGGAGACAAAGGCGTTTACGTGGCCAAAGACGAGGGTCGCAATCGGGTCGTATACGTCCCGATGGACTAGCCCGCCGGCCTTTCGGCCAGCACCACGGCGCGCCGCGGCGCCGGTAAACCTTCGACCGTCAGCGCAGGGTTATCTCGATCCAGGCACTGTTCCAGCGATTCGAACTGCATCCACTCGGTGGCGCGCTGTTCCTCGATGCTGGTTACCGATTCGTCGACAATCCTGACATTGACGAAGCCGCAGCGCTGCAACCACCCGACAAGTTCCTGCGACGATGGAATGAACCAGACGTTGCGCATGCGCGCGTAGCGCGCCTGCGGCAACAGCAAGCTGCCCGCCTGCCCCTCGATGACGAGGGTTTCGAGGCACAATTCGCCGCCCGGTGCGAGAAAACCCTTCAGCTGATAAAGATGGTCGATGGGGCTTTTGCGATGGTATAAAACACCCATGGAGAACACGCTGTCGAACCAGTCCAGTTTTGCGGGCATATCCTCGACGCCGATCGGTAGCAGGTGTATATCGTCTCGCTGCAGGTACTTTTGCAAGGCCGCGAACTGCAGGTTGAACAACACTGAAGGTTCGATTCCGAGCACCACTGCCGGCGATTGCGACAGCATGCGCCAGCAGTGATAACCGTTACCGCACCCGATGTCGAGAATGCGCCGATCCCGCAGCGGTGCCAGGTGGGGCAGCACCCGCTCCCATTTCAAATCGGAACGCCATTCGCTGTCGACGTAAACGTCGGCGATCTGGTAGGGTCCCTTGCGCCATGGCATTAGTCCCAGCAGCGCGCCGCGCAGCGCCGCTTCATCCGGGCAAAGGCCGCTCACGGTGACCGCGGGCAGGTCAAAACTAGCTTGCGGGTTTTCCAGTGGCGGCAGCGCATCCAG
>JAASSH010000411.1 GCA_021767985.1 Gammaproteobacteria bacterium
CGCGCTGCTGGACAGCGGGCATTTCGTGCTGTTCCGTCGCGTCTGGCATCAGGACGAACGTTACGTGCAGGGGATACTGTTCGAACAGGCCAGTTTCATCGAGCGTTTGATCGCGCCGGCGTTTCGTGAATCCAGCCTGTCTTCGATGAGCCAGTTGATCATCGCCTATCGCGGCGGGATACTGCAAACCTTCGCTCCGGACTATAGCCGCCTGTACCGGCCCGGCAGCGAGCAGGAAACCAGTGAATTGCTCTACCAGGGCCGGTTGATCGCGCCCTTTGGCGAACTCGAGCTGATCTACACGCTTGCTCGGCTGCCGGTCGGCGCCGGTGGCCAGGTCATTGTCTGGTCGGCACTGGTGCTTGCGATCGTGCTGGTGGGCGGCTGTTTCATGCTGTTGCGCCTGGGACAGCGCCAGCTTGCGCTCGCGCGCCAGCAGCAGGATTTCGTCTCCGCGGTCAGCCATGAACTGAAAACTCCGCTGACCTCGATCCGCATGTATGGCGAAATGCTGCGCGAGGGCTGGGCCGACGAGAGCAAGCGCAAGACCTACTACGACTTCATTTACCACGAGGCCGAACGCTTGACGCGCCTGATCAACAACGTGCTGCAGCTGGCGCGCATGTCGCGCAACGAGCAGGTGGTGAGCCTGGAAGCCATGACCGTGGGCGACGCGCTGGCCGAGTTGAAACCAAGGCTCGAGTCACAGCTCGAGCCTACGGGGTTCGAGCTGGAGATTGGCGGTGCCGCCGAGGTCGAGGCGGCGCGTATCGAGATCGACCTGGACTGGTTCCTGCAGATCTTCATCAACCTGGTCGATAACGCGGTCAAGTTTTCCGCCAACGGGGCAACCAGGCGCGTCGACATCGAGTACCGGCAACTGCGCGACGGCCGGATCCAGTTCTCGGTGCGCGATTACGGTCCCGGCATTGCGCCCGACCAGATGAAGAAAATATTCACATTGTTCTACCGCAGCGAAAACGAACTCACGCGCGAAACCGTCGGCACCGGTATCGGCCTGGCGCTGGTACAACAGCTGGCAAGCGCAATGCGAGCCGAGGTCGACGTCGTCAACTGCGAGCCGGGCGCCGAGTTTCGCATTCGTTTTGCCAGCGTCATTGCCGAGGGGTGATGTTTCCTCGCGTCTGTTTTCAGGATTCAGTACGCTTTTTTTGAAATCTGCGCCGCGATCCATACAATTTGCGTCCTTTAAGAATTACGCTGGAGTACCGATGTCGAAGCCTGTGAAACTGTTTGAACCGCTGACGATACGCGGCACCACGCTGCCCAACCGGGTCGTGGTCTCGCCGCTGTGCATGTACTCGGCCGTCGATGGACTGGCGCAACCATGGCATTTTGCGCACCTGAGCACCTTTGCGCGCGGCAAGGCCGGGCTGGTGTTCACCGAGGCTACCGCGGTAGAGGCGCGCGGGCGTATCACGCCGGCCTGTCTCGGTATCTGGAACGACGAACAGGCGGAGGCGTTGCGGCCAATTACGTCCTTCATCGAGTCGATGGGATGCGTGCCGGGCATGCAGCTGGCGCACGCCGGGGCCAAGGCTTCGACGCGGCCGCCGTTCTCCGCCAGGGGCCCGATCCCGCTCAACGAAGCGGACAGCGCAACCGACGGCGCTCCCTGGCAAACCGTGGCGCCGTCGGCGCTGCCGGTAGTCGACGGCTGGCATGTGCCGGCCGAACTGGATCAGGCCGGGTTGCAGGAGATCACGCAGGCGTTCGTCGAGGCGGCGAAACGAGCTGTCGACGTCGGTTTTCGTGTGCTCGAGCTGCATATGGCGCACGGTTACCTGCTGCACAGTTTCCTGTCGCCGTTGACCAATCGACGCGACGACGCCTATGGCGGAGACATCGGCGGGCGCATGCGTTTCCCGCTCGAAGTGACCAGGGCGGTACGCGCGGCAATCCCCGACGAATTGCCGCTGTTTGCGCGTATCTCGGCGATCGACGGCCGCGAAGGCGGCTGGACCATGGATGACTCGGTCGTCTTCGGCAGGCGCATGGCCGAAGCGGGGGCGGACGTGATCGACTGTTCCTCCGGCGGAATCGGCGGCGCGCCGCGCTTTCGCAGCGACGACAGCGGCAAGCCGTTAACCGCGAACTCGGCACGGCTGCCGGGCTTCCAGGTGCCCTTTTCGCGCCGCATCAGGGAAGAAGCCGGAATAAAATCGATGGCGGTAGGCGTCATCATCGATCCACATCAGGCCGAGGAAATCCTGCAGAGCGGAGGCGCCGACCTCGTCGCGCTGGGTCGCGAGATCATGCACGACCCGTTCTGGCCGCTGCACGCGGCCGAGGCGCTCGGGGTCGATCCCGATTTCAAAATGTGGCCGCCGCAGTACGCATGGGCCGTCGACCGGCGCGCGCAAATCAAGGCGCTCAACGATTAGCGTCGCGTCTCGATTCCCGAGTCCTGCCGGTTGCCGGTCTGCCTGCGCGACACTGCCGGTTCCGGGGGTTAATCGACTGCCCCGTCACGCGGATTGGCAGCATGTCGGAATTGTCTGATACCATGACGCCTTATTTTTTAGAAGAAGCCCGATAACATGGCCCGAATCGATTTCAATTTTGTCAGTTTCCTGCTGCGACTGCTGTTCGCGATGGCGCTGGTTTTTCTGACCTACAATCCCAGCGGTTATTCCTGGGTCGGCTTGTTTGGAAACGAGGTCGAGATGGTGTACATCGCGGCGAGCGGCATCGTCCTGCTGATCGGCTGGATCATGTTTCTGCGAGCAACCTGGAATTCGCTCGGCGCGGTCGGTATGGTCCTGGCGGCGGCCTTTTTCGGCATTTTCATCTGGCTACTGGTCCATTGGGAAATCATCAATCTCGACAATCCCACCGCTATCACGTGGGTCGTTCTGATCGTGCTGTCCTTCGTGCTGGCGGTCGGGATGTCCTGGTCACACGTGCGCCGTCGAGTTTCGGGTCAGTACGATACCGATGAAATCGAGGGTTAGATAGCCTCCCGAGCCTACTGATCCGGATTTGCCCGCCGATGGCTGCCGTAGCCGACAGCGTTATCCTCCTGCACGGCCTGGCGCGCAGCGACTGGTCGATGAAAAAGCTCGAGAAAGCGCTGGTAAAGCGGGGTTACCGGGTGCAAAACGTCGGCTACAAGTCGACGCGTGCCACGGTCGAAAAACTTGCCGAGCAGGCGATCGCCCCGGCGCTGGCAGCTTGCCCGAGCGGCTCGACGGTTAATTTCGTGACCCATTCCATGGGCGGTATACTGGTGCGGCAATACCTGCGCCATCACGCTA
>JAASSH010000412.1 GCA_021767985.1 Gammaproteobacteria bacterium
GATCTTGCCCTCGAATTCGTACAGGCCCCGGTGCGGTTTTGCGACTTGTTGTTCCATTTGCTGCAGTTCGAGCGCTTCGAGGGTTTGTTCGTCGAAGCTAAAGCTTTTTTCTGTGTCCGGATCGTTGCTGCCGGGTTGCGCAGTCTTGTCGAGCAACTCGATACGGTCGTCGATCGAGGCATACTCGCTGCCGTAAACTTGACCGCCCCTGAGCCAGACCGGTATCGCCTGCTCTCGATCCAGGCCCGGTTGGCGCCAGGCGGCGTGCAGCAGCAACTCGTAACGTGGAGACTCGACCAGCCGCTCGACCTCCTCGAGCAAGCGATAGTCGCCTCGCCGCAGAATCGTGAAGCCGAGCTCGGCAGCGGCAGCGGCGCTGCTGGCGGAAGACAGGTCCAGCATGTTTTCATCCTTGCTGGGCGAGCTGACGGGCAGGATGAACTCGCGGCTTTTCGGGGCCTGGATGTTTCTGAAAACCACTATTTCGACGTCGTACCGGGGTAAAGCTTCGTCAGCGGATTCGGATTGTGCCTGTGCGGCCCCTGGCAACAGCGCCGTAAGCAGCAGCGGGATCAGGAAATGAAGTTTCATACTAGTTTGCGGTCAGTTTTTTGAGCAGGTTTTCAACCTGGTTGAAACGTGATTCAAGTTCAACATTTTGACAGCTAATACGCAAGGTTTGTTTGCCGTCGAAACGATACTGTTGCGGCTCGGCCTGAATCAGCTCGATAATTTTGAGCGGATCGATATTGGGATTCGAATTGAACACGATTTTCCCGGTTTGCTCGCCAACGTCGATCTTCTCGACACCGAGCGCCAGCGTCTGCAGCTTGATACGCGTCACCCGGAACAAGTGCTTCAGAGGTTCCGGCAGCAGGCCGAAGCGATCGATGAGTTCCATTTGAATTTCGCGCAGGCCGTCCTCGTCGCTGGCCGAGGCGATCCGTTTGTATTCGATCAGACGCCGGTGGATGTCGGGAATGTAGGATTCGGGGATCAGGGCAGGGATATGGAAGTCGACCTCGGAGGCGCGCATGATGGGCTGGTCGAAGTCGATAGGCAGGTTCGATTTCAATGACTGTATCGCCCGTTCCAGCAGTTCCGCGTATAGGCTGAATCCGATTTCGGTAATCTGGCCGCTCTGTTCGTCGCCCAGAATCTCCCCGGCGCCGCGAATTTCGAGGTCGTGGGTCGCCAGGGTGAATCCGACCCCGAGATCTTCGAGGGACTCGATCGCCAGCAGGCGTTTTTGCGCATCGGCGGTCATCGAGCGTTCCGGCGGCACGATCAGGTAGGCGTAGGCGCGGTGATGAGAGCGACCCACACGGCCGCGAATCTGGTGCAGCTGCGCCAGCCCGAGCTTGTCCGCCCGGTTGATGAAGATGGTGTTTGCGGTCGGAACGTCGATGCCGCTTTCGATAATCGTGGTACAGACCAGCAGGTTGCAGCGATGATGGTAGAAATCCAGCATTACCGATTCGAGGTCTTTCTCTTTCATGCGTCCGTGAACGATGCCGATGCGCGCATCGGGAACCAGTTTCTGCAAATCCTGCGCGGTTTTCTCGATCGTCCTGATTTCGTTGTGTAAAAAGTAAATCTGGCCACCGCGTTTCAGTTCTCGCTGGCAGCCTTCGATAATCGTGTCCTGGTTCCAGCGCGAGACAAAGGTCTTGATCGCGTGTCGCTGCATCGGCGGGGTGGCAATGATCGACAGGTCGCGCATCCCTGACAGCGACATGTTGAGCGTTCTCGGGATCGGCGTTGCGGTCATCGTCAGCAGGTCGACGCTGGCGCGCAGGGCTTTCAGTTTTTCCTTGTGGCGCACGCCGAAACGATGCTCCTCGTCGACAATGACGAGGCCGAGATTGCGGTACTTGATTTCGTCGGACAGCAGTTTATGGGTACCGATCACGATATCGATTTTGCCGCTCGCAATTTGCTCGAGCGCCGCGTTCAGCGATTTTCTGGCGGTAAAACGGGTCAGACTGGCGATACGAATCGGCCAGTCGGCGAAACGGTCGAGGAAGTTCTGATAATGCTGCTGCGCCAGCAGCGTGGTCGGTACCAGCACCGCGACCTGGGCTCCGGCGTTGGCCGCGATGAAGGCCGCGCGCATGCAGACTTCGGTCTTGCCGAAGCCGACGTCGCCGCAGACGATTCGGTCCATTGGCCGGGGTGACTCCATGTCGGTGATCACGGCCTCGATAGCGCTCTCCTGGTCGGGCGTTTCCTCGAACGGAAACTCGCTGGAGAACTGATGGTATTCGTCCAGGGCCACCGGATGCGCAAATCCCTGCATGGCTTCGCGCCGGGCCTGGATATCCAGCAGTTCGACGGCGATGTCGTGAATCTTTTGCTGGGCCTTGCGGCGCGACTTCTGCCACTGCTCGGTGCCGAGCCGATGCAGCGGCGCGCTGTCCTCGCTGGCGCCGGCGTAGCGGCTGATGAGGTGCAGCGACGAAACCGGGACATAGAGCTTGTCCTGGTTGGCGTACTCGATGCAGAGAAACTCGGTTGCGATACCGGAAACGGTCAGTGTCTTAAGGCCCTGGTAACGGCCGACGCCATGGTCTTCGTGCACTACCGGGGCGCCCGGCTGCAGGTCCGCGAGGCTTTGAATGGTGGCTTCGGCATCGCGGGTTTTACGATACCTGCGGCGGCGCCGCTGCACCGCGCGTTCGCCGAACAGCTGGCTTTCGGTGATCACCGCGAGGCCCTTGCCGGCCAGCGTCATGCCGCTTTGCAACGGAGATGCGGTGATGAAATAACGGTTGTCGTCGCGTTCCAGGAATTCCTGCCAGCTTTCCACCGGGCTTGCGTGAATCGCGTAGTGCAGCAGCATCTCGTTGACGAATTCGCGCCGCCCGGCGGATTCGGAGCTGAACAGGATGCGCTCGAACGACGGTTTCTCGATAAATTTGCGCAAGGCCTGGTCGGGCTGCGCGGCGGTCGGTTGCAGCGTCAGTTGCGGCAGCGCCCGGGTATCGCAATTGATGTTGGCAGCGTCCGGCTGGTCGAGCTTGAAGGCGGAAAAAAGCAGGCAGGAGAATTCGTCGATCCTCGCCGTCAGCGTTTCGATATCCAGAAACAGCGTCGCGGGTTCCAGCAGCGGCCACTCGAGATTGTAGCGACGCGATTCGTAGCGTTCATGGATCTGTTCGGAGAACGCGGTCGCATGGGTTAGCGCGGCGTCGTCGAGCAGCAGGCGACTGTTTGCCGGCAGGTAGTCGAGCAGGCTGACCAGCTGATCGAAAAACAGCGGCAGGTAATATTCC
>JAASSH010000088.1 GCA_021767985.1 Gammaproteobacteria bacterium
ATTCGCGTGATGGCGCGAGCAGTGCAAACCGCACGCGAGCGTCTCGCGCGAATTTTCAACGCAGCTATCGCTGCGCTCACGGCGCCCCAAATAAAAAAAGCCGGAACACGAGGTTCCGGCTTTCAATCGGTACTGCTTTATTATTAGTGTGAAGAACCCAGCACGGTTTCGCCAGACGGTACACGAATTTCGTCTACCATTGCCTGGGTCTCTGCATCCGGCTCAGGTGTCATTAGCGATACCACGATCATCAACACCAGGCTGACCGGCATACCGATCATGCCGAAGCGCAGGTGGTCAATGCCGAGCCATGGATCCATACCGCCCCAGCGGATCATGTACAGATACCAGGTACCTGCAAGGAAACCACCGGCCATACCGGCAATCGCCCCCTGGCGATTCGCGCGTTTCCACCAGATACCCAGTACGATCGGGAAGAACAGGCCGGAACAGGCGAAGTCGAATGCCCAGGCTACCGCACCCAGAATACTGGTCAGTTTCAGCGAGGCAACGAAGGCACCCGCGGCACCGATGGCCAGCAGCAATACACGAGCAACGATCAGGCGCTTCTTGGTTTCAGCTTCCGGATCGATGATCTTGTAGTACAGGTCGTGTGACAGTGCGTTCGCGATGGCGAGCAGCAGACCGTCCGCGGTGGACATTGCAGCCGCCATACCACCCGCGGCCACCAGGCCGGAGATGACATAGGGCAGACCCGCGATTTCTGGCGTCGCCAGCACCACGATGTCGCCGCGCATAAAGAACTCGTTGAGTTGCAGTATGCCGTCGCCGTTACCGTCGATGATTTGCAGGAAATCCACCGCTGACCACTTCTGGATCCACTCCAGCGCCAGTACGGATTCGATCGGTTTTCCGATGATACCGGTGGCGAGATTCGGATCGAGAATCTGCAGCTTGGTGAAAGTCGCCAGTGCAGGCGCGGTGAAGTACAGCAGGAAGATGAACATCAGCGACCATGCCACTGACTGACGTGCTGCACGCACCGACGGAGTGGTGAAGTAACGCATCAGGATGTGTGGCAGCGACGCGGTACCCAGCATCATACAGGCCACCAGCGTGACGAACTTCCAGCTCGCCATGGCAGATTCGGCCGCAGACGCGAACGGTACCGACAGGGCTTTCAGGCCACCCTTGGCGCCGGATACCGCATCGAGCGTACCGAGGCCGTGCAGTGCTTCGAGTTCGGTAATGCGAGAGACCGCGTCACCGTATACGAACTGCGGGATCAGGCCAAAGCCCTGCTTGTTGGACATCCAGAATACCGGCACCAGGTAAGCGATGATCAGTACGATGTACTGTGCCACCTGGGTCCAGGTAACCGCGCGCATACCACCGAGCATGGAGCACAGCAGGATACCCATCAGTCCGAACCAGACGCCGACCTCGAACGGGATTTGCAGCGCACGGGCCGCGATGGTGCCGGTCGCGTTGATCTGCGCGGTTACGTAGGTAAACGACGCAACGGCGAGTACGACAACCCCGAGGAAGCGCGGCAGGTTACCGCCGTAGCGGGTACCGATGAAGTCCGGCACGGTGTAGCAGCCGAATTTCCGCAGGTAAGGCGCCATCAGCGAGGCAACGAGGATGTAACCCCCGGTCCAGCCGACCACGAACGCGAGATAACCATGGCCACCGAAGTAGATACCACCGGCCATCGCCACGAAAGACGCACCCGACATCCAGTCCGCAGCCGTCGCCATGCCGTTGAATACCGCGGGCACCTGGCGACCGGCGACGTAATACGCGTCTACCGCCATGGTCCTCGACAGTACCCCGATACCGGCGTAGATGACGATGGTGAATGCCACGAACAGGATACCGATGGTATCCGCGCCGACACCCATCTGCTCGAGGATTGCCATTAAAAGAACGAATACCAGGAAGCCCCCGGTATACATGCCATATATTTTCGGCAGGTTTTCTATAAAAGACCCGCCTGCAAATTTTCCAGCCATGGTCTAGTCCTCCTCGGCTACGCCGCAATCGCGGTCAATCTTGTCCTGGGCCTTGACGAACCAGAACAGCGTGAGCACGAATACGATCTCCGAGCCTTGCGCGGCCATGTAGAAGCCCAGCGGCCAGCCGGCGAACGTCACCGAGTTGAGCCCTGCAGCGAACCAATGCACCACGAAAGAGAAGATGAACCATATCGTGAGAGTCACGATCATCAGCGACTTGGTGCGCCGCCAATGTTCCTCCCGTTTGGAAGTATCCATCATTAAATCCCCCTGATTTTTGGGTTAAAACTACTTCAAAGTTTATCTTTGCGTAAGATTTATAATTTTGTCGCAGGGTTAATATGCACAGAATCCATGGTATTTACTAGACAAAAACCCTAGTATTGGCGGCCTGCCAATCCAATTTGGTGCATATTTTCCTGAACTGAAAAATCAGCTGTTACAATTGGTAACAATAACTAAAGAATTACTGTGAACGCGCGCGAATTTGTCAAAACCTATGTCAACCCTCTTTTTACCCGCGATTACTGGGAGATGCTCGGCGACTATGTCGGCATCGGTAGAAAAAGAAAGATCCGACCCATAGCCGATCAGGATTCGCTCGCCGAGTTCATTGCCAGCCGCGCCAGCCACGTCGCCCAGGCTTCACTCTACGGCTACCTGCGTACCCGCTCCGGCACCCGTTTCCCGACATTGTTCGAAAATCCGGATATCCTGGCCTCGATCAACATCGCCAAGTGGCATATATGGCTGGCCTGCGTCTCCGACCTCAGTGTCTTTACCGGACAGTGCATGTACCAGTCTGGGTTATTCGACGAGCAGGCAATCGCCGACCTGGTACCGCAAGCGGTGCAGCAGGTGCTCGATGAAACCGGGGAACCCGAGGAAGCCGGCAAGGACTTCGCTGCCTCGCGCCAAAGGATCGTTCAGCGCATTGCCAATTGCGACTGGACACTGGAGCGCGACGATGACACGGTTTTCAGCCAGAGCCCGGAAGCGCTGTTTTACTGGTCGCCGATCGCCGACGAATTGAAACAGCGCGACGAAACCATCGTCAAGAACTCGATTCGATTCCGCTGGATCGAAGTGCGCCGCAGCCTGCGCAAACTGCTCGATTGCAAGACGCTGGCGGAAGCCACGCGCCAGGGCCAAGCTTTAACGTAAAGGGCTCAGCGCCTCGCGCATCGCCGCTGAAAGGCTGGTTCTCTGGTGGCCGTCGGCATCGAAATTCGCGGGATCGAGCCAGCTCTCGAAAACGGCCTTCACCGTCGGCCACTCGCGGTCCAGAATCGAAAACCAGGCGGTGTCGCGATTGCGTTTCTTGTACATCGTTGCCTGGCGGAAGATACCCTCGAACATGAAACCGAGCCTCCGTGCGGCGTTGCAGGAAGGCTGGTTCAACGAATCGCATTTCCATTCGTAACGCCGATAGCCCCAGACGTCGAACACCTGGCGCATCATCAGGTACATCGCCTCGGTGGAAATCGGCTTGCCCTGCATCAGCGGAGAAAAATGGATATGGCCGACTTCGATCACACCCATCGCGGGCTCGATACGCAGGTAGCTGGCGATCCCCACGGCTTTACCGGACGAATTGTCGATGACGCTGAAAAAACAGGGATCGTCACTCAGGCAGGCGGAAAATATCCAGGTTCGCAACTCTTCTTCGGTGCCAAACGGTCCGTAAGGCAGATAAGTCCAGTTACCCTGGTCCCGGTCCTTGCTGAAGGCATCGAAAAGGTCGCTCGCATGCGCATCGATATCGATCGGTTCCAGGCGGCAAAGGCGACCCTGCATTTGCGCGCCGCGGGGATGTTCGCATGGCTGCCAGTTTTCGACCGGAAATCCAATCGGCTGGCCGAGATCGTTATGATATTCAGACACCCTGGCTCCCGTTAAAATTGAATTGTTAATGCCAGCGCGATTTGAGTACACTCCCACCCCCTGACACACTATATAGAGTCTACGGCTTCGCGTCGTGGAGAACAATCTCATGTTAATGCTCGACGCCGAAACATTACTCGACTGCCTGCCTTTCACGACCCTGGTCGACGAACTCGCCGCAATGCACCTCGAACCGATCGGGCTGGTCGACGAAATGCTGATGGAATCGACCGATGACAGCGACAATGTCAGCCACTTCTTCATTCGCACCGGCTGGCAACCGGAAAAAGCGGTCGGGGCCAAGGTCATCACGGTATTTCCTCGCAATAACCAGCAGCGCGAGTGGCCTTCGATTCAGGCGATCTACGTGCTGTTCGAAGGTGTCAACGGCACACCGATCGCCTGCCTCGACGGCACCGCCCTGACCTGGCTCAAGACCGCGAGCGACTCGGCGCTGGGCAGTAAGCTGTTGTCGCGCGAGGATATCGAGTCGATGCTGATGATCGGCGCCGGACAGATGGCACCGCACCTGGTCAGCGCCCACTGCGAAGTGCGCCCCTCGCTGAAAACAGTCCAGGTCTGGAACCGAACCGCCGACAAGGCGCAACAACTCTGCGACGATCTGGCCAAGAAATTTCCCAACATCAGCTTCAACCCGGTGGCCGACATCGAGTCCGGCGCCCGGCAGGCCGACCTGATTTGCTCGGCGATTGGCTGCAAGGATCCGATCATCGAGGGTGCCTGGCTCAAACCGGGAACCCATGTCGATCTGATCGGCGCCTTTACCGCCGAGATGCGCGAGGCCGACGACGCGGTGCTGCAGCGCGGCAGACTGTTTGTCGACGCACGCGAGACCACGATCAACCATATCGGCGAATTGATGATTCCGCTGGCCAGCGGCGCGATTACCGAGGCCGACGTGCTGGCCGATTTGTCCGAACTGTGTCAGCAGCGTCACGCCGGACGTCAGTCCGACGACGAAATCACTGTTTTCAAGAACGGCGGCGGCGGTCACCTCGACCTGATGTGCGCCCGCATCCTGCACCGGCATAGCCAGGACCAGGCATCGTGACCCGGCCTGAAATCGGGCTGGCGGATATCCAGGCGGCGCGCAGCCGTATCGCGCCCCACATTGTCCCGCTGCGTATAACTCCTTCGGCATCGCTATCGCGGCAATTCGATAAAGAGATACTGCTTGCGCACGAATACCTGCAGACCACGGGCGCATTTAAGCTGCGTGGCGCGATGAACTCGGTGCTGCAGCTCGAGCCCGGCACTACCGGCGTCACCGCGGTCTCCACCGGCAACCACGGCCGTGCCCTGGCCTACTCGGCGCGGCAGGCGGGAGTGCCCTGCATCATTTGCATGTCCGAACTGGTGCCGCAAAACAAGCTCGAGGCGATTCGCGCACTCGGCGCCGAAACCCGCATCTTCGGCAAATCCCAGGACGAAGCCGAAGTCGAGGCGAAACGCCTGGTCAACGAGGAAGGCTACACCATGATCCCGCCCTTCGAGCACCCCCATGTCATCGCAGGACAGGGCACGCTGGGGCTGGAGATGCTCGAACAGGTGCCGGACCTCGACACGGTGCTGGTACAGCTTTCCGGCGGCGGCCTGGTTTCCGGCATCGCGCTTGCGATCAAGCTGCAAAAACCCGATGTGCGTATCGTCGCGATTTCGATGGAACGCGGCTGCGCGATGTACGCCTCCCAGCAGGCCGGCAAACCGGTCGAGGTCGAAGAACTGCCTACCCTCGCCGACTCGCTCGGTGGCGGTATCGGCCTCGATAACCGACTGACCTTCGGCATCGTGCACGACTATGTCGACCAGCTGGTACTACTCGGTGAGGAAGAAATCGCCGACGGTATTCGCCATGCCTACTTCAATGAACAGGTGATACTGGAAGGCGGCGGTGCGGTCGGCATCGGCGCACTGCTGGCGGGCAAGGTAACCCCCGGAAACAAAACCATCGTCCTGCTCAGCGGCAAGAACATCGACATGGAGCTGCACCGCAAGATCGTCAACCACGAGGACTACGAACTCTAATGCCAGATATCCGCATCCTGACCGAATCCGAACTGCGTAGCCTGATCCAGCTCGACCTGGCAGCCATCGAGTGCGTCGAGAACGCGTTCGACGCGCTCGCCACCAAGGCCGTGGTGATGCCGCCGATCATGCGCCTGGATATCATCGAAAACAATGGCGAAATCGATGTCAAAACTGCCTATATCCCGGGTGTCGACAGTCTCGCAATCAAAATCAGCCCCGGATTTTTCGATAATCCCAGCCTCGGCCTGCCCAGCATCAACGGTCTGATGGTGCTGTTCAGCACGCGCACCGGGCTGGTTGAAGCATTACTGCTCGACAACGGTTACCTGACCGATGTCAGAACCGCTGCCGCTGGCGCGGTCGCGGCCAAGTACTTCGCGCGCGCCGACAGCCACAGCGCTGCGATCCTCGGTGCCGGCGTACAGGCCGGCCTGCAACTCGAGGCCCTGACGCTGGTGCGCGATATCGAATCGGCCACGATCTGGGCCCGCGACTTCGCCAGGGCCGAAGCTGCCGCCGACAAACTGGGCAAGCGGCTAGGGTTCGAAGTGACTCCCTGTCAGGACGTCGCCACGGCCACCGCCAACGCCGACATCGTCGTCACCACGACTCCCTCGACCCAGCCGATTCTACTGGCGGAGCACATCAAACCGGGGCAGCATGTAACCGCGATGGGCTCGGATTCCGAGCACAAGAACGAAATCGATCCGCAGATCGTCGCCAACGTAACGCAATATTTCTGCGATCGACTATCGCAGACCAGGGTCCTGGGCGAACTGCATCACGCAATCGAAAAACAACTGGTGTCGCCCACGGCAGAATTCCCCGAACTCGGCCAGGTCATATCGCAGCAAAAACCGGGGCGCGAGGACAGCATGGATACCACGCTATGCGATTTGACCGGCACCGGAATCCAGGATACCGCGATCGCCACATTGGCGTATCAACGTTGCCAGCAACAGCAGGCCGGTACCAGCATCGTCACCTAGAGACAGATAACATGCCCAAAGATGCAAAACTCAATTTCTCGTTGGCGGAATACGATCAGCGACTCGCCAGCACCCGGGCCGCGATGTCGCGGCAAAACATCGACTGCCTGCTGGTGGTCGACCCGTCCAACATGGCCTGGCTCAGCGGATACGATGGCTGGTCTTTTTATACCCATCAGTGCCTGATCGTGCGGCACGATGCCGAACCCATCTGGTGGGGACGCGGCATCGATGCGCCGGGTGCGGTCCGTACCACCTATCTCGACCAGGAACACATACTCAAGTACCCCGATCATTTCGTGCAGTCCGATGTTTGCCACCCGATGGAGCATCTTTCCGGTTTGCTGCGGCAACTGAAACTCGATCGCGGCTCGGTCGGCGTCGAAATGGAAAACTATTATTTCTCCGCGGCCGCCTTTCGTTCGCTGCAGACGAATTTGCCCCACGCGACGCTGGTCGACGCTACCGCGCTCGTCAACTGGCAGCGAATCATCAAGTCGGAGCAGGAGCTGGATTACATGCGCAGTGCCGCGCGCATCGTCGAAAACATGCACGCCCGCATCTATGAAATGATCGAGCCCGGTCTTGCCAAGAACCAGCTGGCCGCAGCAATATTTCATAGCGGCATCGCCGGCAAGGACGAACACTGGGGCGACTATCCCGCTATCATGCCACTGCTGCCAACCGGCATGGATGCGACCGCGGCGCACCTGACCTGGGACGATTCGAAACTGAAACC
>JAASSH010000413.1 GCA_021767985.1 Gammaproteobacteria bacterium
CACCTGGCCTACCTGGATCAACAGGTAGATTTCGATGATCGGCACCAGCAGGAAAATGACTGCAATTATCGGAAACACGGGATTAAACGGGTAGTTAACATAGATTATTCTAAAATCAGGGCTATTACTTCAGTAATAAAGATATCGAGACTATATGTGGTTAGCATATCACTTTATCAATCGCGCCCCGGGAATATCTTATGTCAGACCACTACCTGGTGATCACGTCATGGCCGGATCTGGATGGAGCCCGGCAACAGGCGCAGAGCTGGATAGAAAAAAAACTGGCCGCGAGTGTAAACATTTTGCCGCAGATGGACTCTATATATCGATGGAAGGGTGAAATCAGGCGTGGTAAAGAGCACAAGATTTTTATCAAGACGCGCGCCGCGCGAATCGACGCGCTACAGCAGGAGATTCGCGCCGCTCATCCTTACGCCGTAGCCGAGATACTGCATTTTAAGATAGACTCTGGCGACCCCGGATACCTCGAATGGATAACACAATCAACGCAATGACAAGCTTCAGAAAAATTAGCGCTTCGATCCTGCTTCTAATGCTGGCCGCATCTGCCGCGCTGCAGGCCCAGGAAGACGAGTTGCTGCCACCCGAGGAAGCCTTTGCCTTGACCGCCCGGGTTGAAGGCGACACGCTGATTGCCGAATACAAAATCGCGCCGGGTTATTACATGTATCGCGAACGTTTCGATTTCCAGATCGAATCCAGCGACGCGCCCACGCGTTTCGATGTCGCCGTAATACCCCCGGGCAAGATCAAGAATGACGAGTTTTTCGGCAGGATGGAAACCTATCGCGACCGCGTTAGCATCAAGCTGCCGCTGCTGTTCGAAGACAAGCCCGCGACCCGGCTCCAGGTCAAAGCAGTCAGCCAGGGATGCGCCGATATCGGGGTTTGTTACCCGCCACTGAAACAGGCGCTGGCCGTCGATGTTGCCTCCAGCGCGCAAATCATGCCCACCGCCTGGGTTGCGGACAGCACGCCCACGAATAGCCAGGGCGGCGACGTCGCCGCACTGCAGGCGCTGCTGAACCAGGTATCGACCAACCTGGAGAACGAACAGCAGTCGCAAACCACCGATGCCGATATCGGTGGCTCCGACCCGTTGGCCGCGCTGCAGGCGCTGGGTGAAGACATCGGGCTCGACGCGGATGACGAAATCCTGCACCCGGACCAGGCGTTTATCCTGTCCGCCCGGCTGGACGCCAATAACATCATCCAGACCAATATCCTGTTGGCAGAAAAAATTTATGTTTATCGCGACAAACTGCAAATCGCGATGGTCGATGGTAGTGGTCATTCCCTGGGAGCCGTGTCGCTACCCAAAGGCAAAAAGAAACACGATGAATTTTTTGGTGAAACCGAAGTTATCTATGACCAGGTAAACGTATCCATCCCGATCATTTCGGAAGCCAACGCCAGCGACCAAATTACGCTGTCATATGGATACCAGGGTTGCGTCGAAGATCGCATTTGCTATCCGCCGATAACCAAGTATCTCGTGGTCGATGCCAGCGAGGGCCTGATCCAGGTAGTCGACGAGCTCGGCGCCGCGTCCGGCACGCCAACAGCCTCCGGTGACACCGCTTCCGGCAGCGCCCAGGCGCCGGTGTCGGAACAGGATCAGTTTGCGAATTTGCTAAGAGACGAAAGCCTGCTGTTGATCGTCGGCCTGTTCTTTCTTGCCGGCGTCGGCCTTACCTTTACCCCCTGCGTATTCCCGATGATCCCGATCCTGTCCAGCATCATCGCCGGCCAGGGATCGTCGATTACGACCAGCAAGGCCTTTACCCTGTCGCTGGTCTACGTCCTGGCGATGGCGGTTACCTACGCCACCGCAGGCGCGATCGTCGGTTACTACGGCGCCGAGTTCAATATCCAGATCTGGTTCCAGGACCCGATCATACTGAGCGTATTTGCCGCGGTGTTCGTATTGTTGTCGCTATCGATGTTCGGTTTTTACGAACTGCAGATGCCGAACGCGATCCAGTCACGCCTGACTGCCATCAGCAACAGCCAGCAGGGCGGCACGCTGGTCGGCGTTGGCCTGATGGGTTTTTTCTCCGCGATTATCGTCGGCCCCTGCATTACCGCACCACTGGTAGGCGCGCTGATCTTCATCTCGCAAACCCAGGACTGGCAGCTCGGCGGCCTGGCGCTGTTTGCGCTCGGCCTGGGCATGGGCGTGCCGTTACTGTTGATCGGAACCTCCGCGGGCAAACTGTTGCCGCGGGCCGGCGGCTGGATGGATACCGTGAAGGCCGTGTTCGGCGTGGTACTGCTCGGAGTTGCGATCTGGTTGCTGGAACGGATTCTACCGGTTGGTGTCACCATGGCATTGGTCGCTGCCCTGCTGATCGCATCGGCAATCTACATGGGCGCGCTCGACTCCCTGGGCGAAGCAGCCTCGGGATGGCGTCGTTTCTCCAAGGCGCTGGGGCTGCTGGTTCTGATTTACGGCGTGGCATACCTGATTGGAGCGGCCGCCGGCAGCAACGACCTGATTCAGCCATTACGCGGACTCAGCGCCTCGGCAGGCGGTTCCGGGCAGCAGGCCCAGCAGCATCTCGCATTTCGCCAGATCAAGGGACGCGACGGGCTCCAGCTCGCGCTCAACGATTCGGTACAGCAGGGCCGCAACACGATGCTCGACTTTTACGCGGACTGGTGTATCTCCTGTAAGGAAATGGAGAAATACGCCTTCACCCACCCGCAGGTGCTGGCGGCGCTGGACCAGGTAGCCACGCTGCAGGCCGATGTAACCGATAACGACCGCATCGATACCGAGTTGATGACATCGCTCGGAATCTATGGTCCTCCCGCGATTCTTTTCTTCGACGCCCAGGGGCAGGAAATCCGGAATCGGCGCGTCGTTGGCGAAATGTCGGGCGACCGGTTTGCCGCCCACATCATCGCCACCTTTCAGTGAATCGCCATAACCTGATTTTAGTCGCCGTCGCGCTGGTATCGATGCTGGGCGGCGTTGTGCTTTACGATTTTCTGCAACCCATCGATTCCGAGGATCCGGCCTCACACGCTCAGACGCCAGCCGAGCTGCACTCGATACCGCTGACGGATCTCGACAATCGACAAACGTTGCTGCGCGACTGGCAGGGGCGGCTGCTGGTCATCAACTTCTGGGCGCCCTGGTGTGCGCCCTGCCGGCGTGAAATACCGAGCCTGGTCAAGGTGCAGGAAGAGTATCGATCCCGCGGCGTTACGATACTGGGCATCGCTTTCGATAACGAAC
>JAASSH010000414.1 GCA_021767985.1 Gammaproteobacteria bacterium
TGAGAGCCTGCAAACCTGTGGGCGCTCGGTTCATACTTTCCAATTGCTCACGAACAAGCTCGGCACGCAGCTTTTGCCGTCTGCGTTCAGCTCGCTTTTTGATGGATAGATTCGATAGCGTTCCGTCGGTGGAATCGGTTGCATCAATCCTGTCCCAGGATATTCCAGTATTTTCTGCACTCATATTTCATGGTCCTGAGTGTTTATTCTTCCAAACAGACACTACCAGTCACAATTTGCTGATACATCGCCCATTTTGGGTAAATTAGCGATTGGATCGTGGGCTTTTGAGAACTCGATCAGGCTTTTTAATGAACATGACTCGCCCGAATACTGAACCAGGCCGTGGAAATTAGACGCTGAATACAACTCTACAGGCCTCGGAAAACGGCCATTAGCGGATGGTGGTAATCACAAAAAACCGCTCACGGAGCGGCGCTTCGAACCAGATCAGTCCTAAAGTCAGGCTGGTTTGCAGTTTTTACCAGGAGCAGATTATTCAGTTTCAAGCAATGCGTAGATTTCCTGTGGCTCATCGATCCCTTTTAACTCATGCCTTCCCAGGGACGTGACGTAATCGGGCGCGCAAGCTGCGAATTCGGCGGAAAGCAATACCGGCTGACCCAATAGTTTACACATCGACTCGATTCGAGCGG
Organism: Gammaproteobacteria bacterium; assembly: GCA_021767985.1. Lineage (GTDB taxonomy): Bacteria > Pseudomonadota > Gammaproteobacteria. The sequence continues at coordinate 657 of JAASSH010000414.1, forward strand.
CAAGGTTTGCGGCCTCGCCGATTACGGTGAATTCGAGCCGGTTGCCGGTGCCGATATTGCCGTAAGTCACGTTGCCCACGTGCAGCGCAATGCCGTACTGGATGGGTTGCAGCGCGCTCTGAGTGCGTTTCAGGTTAGTGGACTTGATCCGCGACGAGGCCTCCCGGGCCGAAGCGATGGCATGTTCGCAAACCTCTTGCAGGCTGCGGTCATCGCAATCCTCTTCGATGGGAAAGATCGCCAGTGCCGCATCGCCGATAAAGCGGAGAATCTGTCCGCCATGGTCCAGTACCGCACCGGCGACGCAATCGAAAAATTCGTTCAGGCAGGCGAGAAATTCGCTTCTCGACATCGAGCGCGCCAGCGGAGTCGATTCCCGCAGGTCGCAAAACCAGATAACCGCGCGTATATCTTCGCCGTCGCCGCGCCGGATCAGACCGTTGAGCACCCGTTCGCCTGCGTGCGAACCGAGATAGGTATCGAGCAGGCTCACCGCCTTGTGCTGTAAAGCATGAACCTCGTAGATCCGACCGAGCACCCCGAGTATTTCGTAGATATGACCCAGGTCTTCAGTTGTGAAACCGCCCGGGCGGTCCGAGCTGATGCAAACCGCATTGATCTGTCCGTCGGAAAACAGCATCGGCATTGCAACGTAATCGGTGGCGCCTTCAGCGTGCAGGTCTTTCAGCACGCCGAAATCGAGCTGGGGATTCTCGATATCCAGCCGACGACGAATGCCGCCCGCACCCTCGAATATGGGCACCAGCGGGCTGTTTAGATAGCGTGGATCCTGCATACCCTCATGACCGAACTCGTGCTCGACCAGTTCGCCGCTAATGCTGTGCCAATGATGCGAAAAAGCCGCGACCTGAGGATGCAGAATCCGTATGACAATCGTGAGCCGCCACAATGGGATCCCTGCCGCCCGCAATTGCCTGGCTAACGCGGCGCTCAGTTCGCGCGCGGTTACAAACGCCGGCGCTTCCTGCAGCACCCAGCTTACCAGTGGATTTTGGTAGACGGGCGTTAGCTGCGCCTCGGCCGCTGTCGTCGATTCCTCCTCCGGGTAAAGAATTTTTACCTGGTCGGGATAAAACGCCACGTAATCCTTGATGAGTTCGGCATCCTTGAACGGATCCTCGTAACTCCACATTAAATTGTCCGCTGCAATGTCGTCCATGCGCAGCGAGTAATGCGCCGAGTTGCCCTTGAACGGGCAATAAGTGACGTAATCGCTACGCTCGAACAGGTCCATGCGCACATCCTCGCGCGGGAAGTAACAAACCGGGGAGATGCGCGTTTCCTCCAGACGCATTGCGCGTTTGCTATCCGCGAGCGTGATTCCCTGGAACCGCGCGGTCGCGTGTCTGGATTCGGGCTCAAAGCTGAAGCGATAGTTTTGTACTGTCTCTGACATTCGACCAGGCGCATCGCTGGTTTGTAGGGTCGTCATGATGTCCACCGGGCACCGGGGACAGTCGTTGGGCAGCTAGTATAAGGGATTCGAGAATTCTGCGTGGACCTAATTGCCGGGGCAATGACGGTAAAATTGGTCTAACCTCTGTAAATGCGAATATTTTCTCGTCAAACACTGGTGTTTGCTCTTATGCTGTCGATTGGCTGCATGGCTAGTGGGCCGAGCGCGGCTCTCGAAATCTACAAGTACGTCGATAGCCAGGGACGGGTTCACCTGACCGACAGGCCGCCGCACGACGGATACCGATTGATTCAGAAGGCCGGAAAAAAGTTACGCATGCCGCGGATCAATTTTCGGGACAAAGACGCTAACCGCAAGCGCTTCTCCAGCAAGATTGCCGAGGTCGCGAGTCGCTACCAGGTTCCGGAGGCGCTGCTTCATGCGGTTATCACCATCGAGTCCGCCTACGATCCGAACGCGGTATCCCGTGCCGGCGCGGTTGGGCTGATGCAACTGATGCCGGCAACCGCCCAACGCTACGGGGTCGCCAACCGGCAAGACCCGACTGCGAATCTGACCGGCGGTACACGTTACCTCAAAGATCTGTTGGTACGTTTTGATAGCAATCTCGAGCTGGCACTCGCCGGCTACAACGCTGGCGAAAACGCGGTCGAGAAATTCGGCAATCGAATTCCGCCGTTCGCCGAAACGCAGAGTTATGTGCGTAAAGTACTGCAACTGTATTCGCAGCAGTTCGCTGAACCATCCGATGGTGCCTGATCAGGTTTGAGCCCCTCGCCTGCACTCGGCGAGTTCGAACAGGCAGCAAATCTGGTCCGCCCGGGAGCAGCAAGATCCTTATTTCACAATCACGGGCAGGCTCGAGCACAGGCTGGTCATGGATAAAATAAAACACTAACTATCAGTTAGTTAGAGACTATTCGTGGCGAAGATGGTAATTCTCGAGCGGATCATCCAACCAACCGTGGTATAAAAAATCCTTCCTGTGAGGCACGTAAATGCGGATAATGCTTCGCGTACCTTGCAGGGATGAAATAACAATAACAGGATTTGTACATAACTATACAAACATCCAATCGAGGAGTCGAAAATGCGAAAAGTTATAGTCGGCGTGGCTTTCACGCTAGGTTTCACCCTATCTTCGGGAGCCGCTCTCAGCGCTGAGAA
>JAASSH010000415.1 GCA_021767985.1 Gammaproteobacteria bacterium
AAAATTGGCCAAACCTGCATTAATGGTTACCGGCGCTGGCCAATGGACGAGCAGTGAGGATCACGGCGCGTATCCCGCGTCCGATGCATTAACGAGGCCAGGGACGCCCGCGTGTAATAAACCGCAGCACCGAATTACTCAAGATCTACCGTCCGTGGTCGAGGTTTAGCTCATGCACGACGGTACTTATCTCAGCTATCTGGGCCTGACAGAACTCGAAACCAAGGTGCTGAAAAGCATCTTCACGCTGGCCCCGCAATTGAAGGACAACTTCACACTGATTCCGCCGGAACAGATCGAGCACGCGGATCTGGTCCTCGTGAACGGCGACGATCCCATCGCGATCCGCACCTGGACCGACTTGCGCCAGGACAATCAACTGCTGTCTTCGCTGATGCTGACCGACAATGCCGATCTCGTGAGTTCCGCCAGCACCATCCAGCGTCCGATTCGGGTGCAGAAGCTCATTGCGGCGCTCGAAGGCATCATCGATCAATCCTCGCTGGAGATCGATGAAGACAAGAGCGCGCCCTCGGCGCTCGACATTCTCGTCGTCGACGACAGCTTCCCGGTGCGCAAGTACATGGAGCACAAGCTCGAGGAGCTCGCCGAGTTTCCGATCAACCTCAGTTTTGCGACCAATGGCGAAGAAGCCATTCAGAAGGTGTCCCGCCACGACTATGCCCTGATCTTTCTCGACGTCATGATGGAAGGGGTCGATGGATACAGGGTCTGCAAGCAGATCAAGGCGGACAGTGGCGCCTACGTGGTCATGCTGACCAGTAAAAAATCACCCTTCGACAAGGTCCGGGGAACGATGTCCGGCTGTGACGCCTACGTCACCAAGCCGCCGGCGGACGAGCGGCTCGCCGACGAGCTCGGTAAAGGTCTGGCCCGTCGCAAGGAACAGTTTGCTCAAATCGCGCGGGCGCAGTGAGCGGGCTGACGGAAGAAATCCTGAACTTAGCCGAAATATGAATTTGAAACACGATTGGAGATAAACGACATGGCGATGAAAAAAGTACTGGTGGTCGACGACACCGCGGCGCACCTGCAACAGATGAAGGAAATCGTTTCCGATGCCGGTTACCAGGTGATCACCGCGACCTCGGGCAAGGAAGCGGTCGAAAAGACCCAGGCCGAAAAACCCAGCATGGTGTTCATGGACATCGTCATGGACGACCTCGACGGCTACGGCGCCTGCCGGCAGATTACGCGCAACCAAGACACCAGCGAAATTCCGGTGGTATTCGTCAGCACCAAGAATCAACGCGCCGATCACATCTGGGCGGAAAAGCAGGGCGCCAAGGCGCTGCTGACCAAGCCGATCGACAGCGATGTGATTGTGAAGCAATTGAACACTTACATCTGATTTGGCGATGAGCTCAGCACCCGCACAACAGGAACAAGGCTTAACGTCCGACGAGGCTCCGAATCGGGATCTCGAAGCGGGCGAGGACCTGCTGTTCGACCTCGGTGCCGCGGTCGACGACGATCACGATCTGCAGGTCCACACCGTTCTGATTGGCAATATCGGGCTGGTGCTGCCGAAGCACGAGGTCAGCGAACTGATCGAACGCCCGTCGGTTTGCCGCCTGCCCAATACCCTGCCGTGGTTCGACGGGGTTATCAGCGTGCGCGGCAGCATGATCCCGGTATTCGATTTGCACGTGCTGTTCGAGTTCGAACCGCCGGCCGGTAAACGGCGCCTGATAGTGGTCGGCCAGAACGAGACCGCGGCCGCATTCTGGGTGGACGATTTCCCGCGGCTGCTGGTGCTGCTTGACGAGGACGTCACGACGACCGAGCCGCCGCTGCCGCCGCTGATACGCGAGCATGCGCAGCGCTTTTACCTGAAAGACGAACGGGCCTGGGTCGAGTGGGACGCGCAAGCGTTCTTCACCGCCCTGGGTGAAAACCTTTAGAACCGACAAACGTTTAACGACGCCATAAAACATCGATCCGGAGAATTGAGTCATGTTTCGAAAAATTTTGTTAATTAGCCTGCTGGTCGCTCCCGGCCTGGCGCTGACCAACGACCTGAGCCAGGAAGAACTCGAGAACCTGCTGCAGGTCAAGATCCGCTTCGCTCGCCACATGGCGCTCAACCCGAGTATCGTGCGCGCGGTCGAGGCGCAGAACAGTCAGCAACTCGCGCTGGCGGAAATCAAACGCCGTGACGATGAATGGAAGAATGCCGGTGACGAACCCACCGCGCTGATCAGGGAGATTACCGGTAACAAGGTAGCGCGTTATTTCGAGCGCCGGGTAGAAAACAATGTCGCGATCGACGAGGTGTTCCTGACCGATAACCAGGGCGCCAATGTCGCGGCCTTTCCTCCCACCAGTGACTACTGGCAGGGAGACGAGGAAAAGTGGACCGCGTCCTACAACAACGGCAACGGGGTTGTTTTTATCGGTCCGCTCGAGTTCGACGACAGTACCCAGAAGACCCAGGTGCAGATCAGCGCGCCGATTTTATCCCAGGACCAAACCGTCGGCGTCCTGGTGCTGGGTGTCTCGGTCGACTACCTGACCCAACAGCAATAAAGCCGCTCGCGAGCGAATTCAATCAAGTTAAAACACAGATAAATAGGGTTTGAATCATGTTTAGAAACAGCAAAATCAGTCGTCGACTCATCGTCCTGATCAGCGCGTTGACTCTGACGATCGTTTCGATCGGCGGCGTAACCCTGATCGGCATGACCGGAATGGTGGCCGACACTAAAACACTGAATATCAAGACCGCGGAGGCCGCGGCCTTCTCCCGGATTGCCGGCTCGGTTCGTTACCACATGCTGGACGTCGGGCAGGAGCTGTCCGCCGGTACGCTGCAATGGAACCAGGCGGAGCGTCTGCTCAAGGCCGGTTCCGAGGAGTTCGAACGGCTCTGGCAGGCACAACAGGCGATCATCGCGGTGGATCCGAAGAACCAGGAATTCTTCGCCGATACCTTCGGCCTCGAGATCGAGCTGGTGCGTCAGGGTTATGCCGAGCTGTCGCAACTGGTCGCCATGCGCGATATCGATCGGCTGCTGGTCTGGGTCATCAACAATCTACACGGATATGCCGATCCGTTCCTGAACTCGGCGGACGCCTTGTCGAACCTGAGCTCGATCGAGGCAGCGGCCATCTACGCAGAAAGCGACCGGCTCGCGAACGTTTACCTGATGGCGGTTGCCCTGGTAATTCTCATCGGCCTGCTGGCCGCCACCATTCTCGGTTCAGGGGTTTACTCGTCGATCAGTGGCC
>JAASSH010000089.1 GCA_021767985.1 Gammaproteobacteria bacterium
ATTCCAAGCTGAACTGCATTACCGCCTGCATCCAGGCCGCCAAGGCCGGAGCCGATGAAGCCCTGATGCTGGATCCGCACGGTTTCGTCGCGACCTGCAACTCGACCCATTTTTTTATCGTGCGTAAGGGCGAAGTCTGGACCTCGAGCGGAGACTACTGCCTGGGCGGCATCACGCGCGGCAACGTAATCGCTCTGTGCCAGCAAAACGGGATCCCGGTGTCGCAGAAAAATTTCAGCCTGACCGATGTCTACGGCGCTGACGAGGCCTTCGTCACCGGTACCTTCGCCGGGCTGGCGCCGGTGCGCGAGGTCGATGGCCGCATCATCGGCGATGGCGAGCGCGGTCCGATGGTGGAACGCCTGCAACAACTGTATCTCGAAATGCTCGAACAGGAATGTCATTGACCCCATTGCGCATCGCGATGTGGTCGGGGCCGCGCAACATCTCGACCGCGCTAATGCGGGCCTGGGAAAATCGCGACGATTGCGTGGTCTGGGACGAACCGCTTTACGGCTACTACCTGGATGCAACCGGCATCCCGCATCCGGGCGCGGCCGAGGTCATCGCCGACCAGGGCACCGACGCGGAGACTATTATCGCGACCTGCACGGGTGACATACCCGGCGGTAAAGCCATTTTCTACCAGAAACACATGACCCTGCACCTGCTGCCCGAACTCGACCGCGGCTGGTTGTCGGCGCTGGTTAACTGTTTCCTGATCCGCGAGCCCGAGGCCGTGATCGCGTCGTACGCCGCGGTCCGCAGCGACGTGACCCTGGCCGATATCGGTTTCGTGCAGCAGGCCGAACTGTTCGAGCAGGTTTGCAACATGACCGGGGAGATACCGCTGGTGATAGACAGCCGGGAGTTCCTGCTCGAGCCCGAGACCATGTTGCGCGCCATCTGCGCACGGCTCGGCATCGAGTTCTCGCCGAAAATGTTGAGCTGGCCGGCCGGTCCGCGCGACAGCGACGGGATCTGGGCAAAATACTGGTACGATTCGGTATGGAACTCGACCGGATTCGCACCCTATCGCGAGAAGCCCTTTCAGCTTAACCAGCGCGAGCAGGATATCGCCTCCGAAGCACGCCCTTACTACGAAACCCTGTACCGGCAACGGCTGCAGCCCTAGTATCAAACGCGGTTATTGCAAGCCGAGTTTATGCAAACTATCTAACAGATTTTCGCCTTTCACCACCATAGACGTCAGGGTACACTTGAGGCTCAGGCAATCAATACATTCAATATGGCTGAACCTCAAATCCTCACGCCCGCAGCGGGCAGTCGAATCGTCATGGACGAATCCGAGGTTATTCTCTTTGGTCAGCCCCCCGAAGTTCTGAAGGGATTGCTAACCCAGGGCGTAACCCGCTTCGACACGCTGGTTCTGACCGATATTCGCGAAAAGAACGGCTCGCTGCTGAATAACCTCGAATTCCCACTTTATTTCTTTTTGTTTTTTGCCAGGGGGCTTGCGGAGAAACGCAAGATCAACCTGGTCGGCGAAGCCGACTCGATAAGCCATGCGATGCGCCTGTTGCGTTTCACCCTGCTCGGGCCGAGTCGCGCGGAACTCGACCGCTGGCATACCGAAGAAGGATTGAAGAACGAGTGGCTCGCGGTCTCCGAGGCGTTGGCGCTGAAGGGCGATGATGATGTGCTGATCCAGGTCAACGAGTTTTTTAACCCGATCCCGTTCGAGAATAATATTGCCGTGGCCGGAGACTTTGCGATCGAACGCCAGGGTGTGGACCGTTACCTGGTAAGCAACCCGGGCGGCGACGTGTTCGTCGACCTCAACGATGGCGCCAAAATCAATCCGCCCTACCCGGTGCCAACCGACTACGTGCCCGGAGGTTTGACCAAGATGAGTATCGAGGTGCTCGGGGGTGCTTCCGGCTTTTCCACCACCGAGCCCTGCACCGGCCTGGCGCTGTGCTATAACGGCGACTACCTGCTAATCGATTCGATTCCGTTTCTCGATCAGCACCTGTTTGCGCGCGGCATCTCCAAGAACCAGGTTTCAGCCGTATTCCTGACCCACCTGCACGACGATCATTGCTCGATGTTTCCGCTGATGGATATGCCGCATCGAGTCGAGGTCATTACTACGCAGGAAATCTTCAACATGGCGATGGAAAAGCTCAGCTGCGGGCTCGGCTGGACTTTCGACTCGGTCGCCGAGCACTTCCAGCTGATCCGGGTCAACCCGGGCGACACCATCAACTATTACGGCCTCACAATCGAGGTGCATAACACGGTGCACAGCATACCGACCATCGGCGCGACATTTTCGACCATCCATAAGGGCCAGTTTCGCGACGTCTGTATCGTCGGGGACAACCAGAATATGACCGCGGTGCGCGCAATGGGCGAATCCGGAATCGTGCGCCCCGAGACTATCGAAAACCTCGAGCGTCTCTACAAACAGAATTTTCACCTGCTGATCGCCGATGGCGGCGGCGGCGATATTCACGGCGACCCCACCGATGCGCTCGATTCCGAGGCGGAGCGCGTGGTATTCGTGCATGTCGAGCAAGTGCCGGAAGCGCTGCAGACAACCTTTTCACTCGCCAGCTCGGGCAAACGCTATACCCTGATCGAGGGTGACAGCATGATTTACACCTCGCAGATCAACCACTACCTGACAATGTGGCTGGGGCAGCCTTTCCCGAACCGCTGGATGCGCAACCTGCTGGCCGAGCAGGAGATTTATCGCTACAACGCGGAGGACGTCATCATTGTCCAGGAGGCGGTAACGCATGGTTCGGTCTACCTGATCCTGACCGGTTACTGCGAAGTCGTGCGCGTCGAGGAAGGCACGCGTGAAACCGTGGCCATGCTGCAGGCTGGCGATGTAATCGGCGAGATGGCGATACTCACCGGTTCCGGCATTCGTAACGCCAGCGTGGTAGCCAAAACCCCGGTGACGGTCTGCGTGTTCGCCGAGGAAACCTTCCGCAACTTCATTCGCTACAGCGGTTTGCAGGGAATGCTGGAAAATCGCTGGTTGCTGCGCCCGGTAATCAAGCTGCTGCCCCAGTTTGCAGACCTGTCGTCCACCGTTACCGAAAAGATTTCACGCATCGCCGAATGGAAAGTAGTCGAGAGCGGCAATACGATGTGGCTGGATGATACGCATTTGTACATTTTCGTCGAAGGCTACGGCTCGATCGTCCACCAGGACGGCAGCGAAGAAAAGGTCGTCAACGGCGAGGAACTGGGCTGGCGCGCCTATACCGACGCCAGAGCCGTCGAAATGAACGCCACCACCGATTGCGGCCTGATCTGTATCGACGCCAACGCTTATCGCGAGTTACTCAAGTCAACCCCGCAGCTCAATTACCACACGCGCAAACGGCTGACGCTCGAGGGCGACGATAAAGTGGGCTGGCTGCTCGGCGAGGTAGCGACTTACTAGGCCCGATAAGTAGCAATTTGGCCGCTTTAACGTTAGCATCGTTTTTCGCGAAAGCAGTTACATAAAAAAACCAAAGAACTGACTAATGCCGCTTTTAAGCATCAAGAACCTGTCGATCGAATTTCCCGGACGTTACGAAACCGATTATGCCGTCGAAGGCGTCAGTTTCGATCTGGAGCCCGGTGAGATACTCGGACTGGTGGGTGAGTCCGGCGCCGGCAAGTCCACCATCGGCAACGGCATCGTGCAGTTGCTGAGCCCGCCGGGGCGAGTATCGAAGGGCGACATTTACCTGAATGACACCAGGATCTCTAGCTTCACCGACAAGGAAATACTGAAGGTACGCGGCTCGCGCGTGGGCTTTATTTTTCAGGATCCGATGACGTCGCTGAACCCGTTGTTCACGGTCGAAAACCAGCTTGTCGAAACCATTACCACGAACCTGAATGTCGGGCCGAAGGAAGCTGCGCGCATCGCGGTCGACCTGCTCGACCAGGTCGGAATTCCGGACCCCGAGGTTCGCATCAAACAGTTTCCGCACCAGTTTTCCGGCGGCATGCGCCAGCGCGTCGTGATCGCGATCGCGCTCGCGGGCGAACCCGAATTGGTGATCGCCGACGAACCGACGACCGCACTCGACGTCTCGGTACAGGATCAAATCCTGTCGCTGATTCGCAAGCTGTGCCATGAACGCAAGGTCGGCTGCCTGCTGGTGACCCACGACATGGGCGTAATCGCGAGCGTCACCGACCGCGTGGCGGTTATGTACATGGGCCGTCTGGTGGAAATCGGCACCACCAAGCAGGTATTGACGCAGCCGCAACACGACTATACCAAGAGCCTGATCAGCGCGGTGCCGCGCGCCAATAGCAAGATCAACCGTTTCCCGCTGGTGGAGTATATCGAGACTACCGAGAAGGGCCTGAAGCACATCGACGTTTCCAGCCACTGGCTGGGCCAGGGCCTGCGCCATGCGCATTCGGATACGCTGCTGGAGATAAAAGACCTGAACCTGAGCTTTATCACCCAGGACGCCCTGCTGCCGAAAAACCGCAAGTACCTGCAGGCCACCAGGGACGTCAACCTGGTGATCAAGGCAGGCGAATCATTCGGACTGGTAGGCGAGAGCGGATCCGGCAAATCGACCATCGCGCGCATGGTAGCGGGGTTACAGCAACCCGACAGCGGATCCATCCGTTTCGACGGCGTCGAGCTGGTTAACAACCCCGATCGTGAAGCGGTGCAGCAGGCGCGCCGGCAAATGCAGATGGTTTTTCAGAATCCCTATTCGTCGCTCAACGGGCGCATGAAGGTCAACGACATCATCGCCGAACCCATGCGATTTCATAAACTTGCACCGCCGCAGGACGTGTTGCAGATCGTCGGCGACCTGCTGGACCATGTCGGCCTTGGTCGCCAGATGGGACGACGCTATCCGCACGAGTTTTCCGGTGGGCAACGCCAGCGCATCTCGATCGCGCGCGCACTCGCCAGCCGGCCGCGGTTACTGATTTGCGACGAGCCCACCTCGGCGCTGGATGTCTCGGTGCAGGCGCAAATTCTGAACCTGCTCAAGGACCTGCAGGACGAGCTCGGCCTGACCATGCTGTTTATCAGTCATGACCTGCCCGTAATCCGGCAAATGTGCGACCGGGTTGCAATCATGCGCCATGGGCGCATACTTGAGACCGCGGAAACCGAGACCTTCTTCGAGCACCCGCAAAACGAGTACAGCATCGAATTACTCGACCTGATGCCGCGGTTCGATCGCATTTACGAAAATGAGGCTGTAACCCGGCCCTAACAATAAGATTTTCTGGTTTATAGAAAAAAGCTGTTATCGATACAACAAACGCAAGGGAGACCCTGAAATGAAAAATCGTTTTCTACTCACAACCTGCCTCGTGATGTCCAGCCTGCTGGCATTTACCACGGCAAACGCGAAGGAGCTGAAGCTGGCTTACGACGCCGACCCGGTCACGCTCGATATCCACGAACAACTGTCGGGCGGCGTGTTACAGCTAGCGCACATGTCCTTCGATCCGCTGATCCGCTGGACCAAGGAACTCGCGTTCGAACCGCGCCTTGCCACCAGCTATGAGCGCCTGAACCCGACCACGGTTCGATTCAATCTGCGCAAGGGTGTCAAGTTCCACAGCGGCAATACCATGACCGCGACGGATTTCAAATGGACCTTCAACCGTCTCAAGGAGAGCCCGGACTTCAAGGGTATTTTTGCCAATTTTACCGAACTCAACATCATCGATGATTACACCATCGACCTGGTGACCAGTGGCCCTTACCCGCTGGTGTTGCACACCGCGACCTACATCTTCCCGCTGGATAGCGAGTTCTACAGCGGCACCGACGCCAACGGTAACGACAAGGGCGCGATCGTCAAGAACGGCGCATCCTTCGCGTCGACCAACCTGTCCGGCACCGGCCCGTTCAAGGTGACCTCGCGTGAGCAGGGCGTCAAGATCGTGTTCGATCGTTTCGAAGACTACTGGGACAAGAGCAGCCCGGGTAATGTTTCGAGAATCGTCTTCACTCCGATCAAGGATGAGCAAACCCGCGTCGCGGCACTGCTCTCCGGCGGCGTCGATTTCATCGCCCCGGTTTCACCGAACGATTTCGGCCAGATCCGTTCGTCCAGCAATGCCGAATTGATTACCATGCCAGGCACGCGCATCATTACCTTCCAGCTGAACCAGGAGCGTCGCCCCGAGTTCCGCGATCAGCGCGTCCGTATGGCAATGGTGCACGCGGTTAACAACGAAGCGATCGTCAAGAAGATCATGAAAGGCTTCGCCACCACCGCGGCGCAGTTCAGCCCTGAAGGCTATCTCGGTTACAACCCGGCCCTCAAGCCGCGCTTCGATCTCCAGCTGGCGAAGCAATTGATGAAGGACGCGGGCCACGAGGACGGCTTCAGCATCACCATGATGGCGCCCAACAACCGTTACGTGAACGACGACAAGATCGCGCAGGCGGTGGCGGCGATGCTGTCCAAGATCAACATCAAGGTAGACCTGCAAACCATGCCGAAAGCACAGTACTGGCCGGCCTTCGACGACCGCGCCGCGGACGTCATGATGATTGGCTGGCACTCCGATACCGAGGACAGCGCCAACTTTTACGAGTTCCTGGCGATGACCCCGGACCAGAGCACCGGCATGGGCGTTTACAATTCGGGTAACTACTCGAGCGACTACGTCGACACGATGACGGTCAAGGCCAACTCGGAAACCGATCCCGATAAGCGCGCCAGGATGCTGCAGGATATCGAAGCCAAGATCTTCCAGGACGCTGGCTTCATTCCGCTGCACTGGCAGAATCTGGCCTGGGCCGCGCGCAAGGGCGTCAACGTCGACCCGATCGTCAACGCGCTGAACTTCCCTTACCTGGGTGATCTCGTTATCGACTAGGGATGCTTTGTTTCGTCAATATCCATGCTTCGAGGAATAATCCTCGGAGCATTTTTAAAGAGCCGTCACCCCGGCCCACGAGCCGGGGTCCATTAACGATATTGTGAAAACTCCAAACGGAAAGCCCGCCGGGCTTTCCCTGGTTGTTTTCGATTTTACTGTAAATAGATTCCGGCCTGCGCCGGAATGACGGCGTTAACACTGGTCATCTGAAACTGAAGAAACCTTCGTGACACAGTTCTTACTCAGGCGTGTTTTGCAGGCGGGGCTGGTGATGCTCATCATCAGCATGTTCTGCTTTTCGATCCAGGGCACGCTCGGCGACCCGACGCGCGAGCTGGCGGCGATGTCGATGTCCGACGAGGAGCGTGCCAGCCTGCGAGAATCGCTGGGGCTCAACGACCCGTTGCTGGTGCAGTACGGCCGTTTTGTCAAACGCGCGCTGCAGGGCGACCTCGGAACTTCGTATTTTTTCAAGGAACCGACGCTCGACGTCATCCTGAAGAAACTGCCGGCGACGCTGGAACTGTCGTTTGCCGCGTCGCTAATCATCATCTTCGTGTCGATCCCGCTCGGCGTGTTCTGCGCAATCAAGCCGCGCCACTGGTTCAGTCGTTTTACCATGGCGGTCAGCGTCGTCGGTATTTCCATCCCGGTGTTCCGGACCGCGCTTGCACTGATTTTCATTTTTTCGATCACCCTGGGCTGGATGCCCTCCTTCGGCCGCGGCGAAATCGTGCAGGTCTGGG
>JAASSH010000416.1 GCA_021767985.1 Gammaproteobacteria bacterium
CTTTCGCGGGGATGACGGGTTGGGGTGGGGCGCCTTCGGCGCCCGGATTGTTTAGACTTGTGAGTCGGGCATCGAGTCCTTGCGGCGCTTGACGAAGTCGAGCAAAGCCTCGTCGATCGCGGGATCGAGGGCGGGCGCCTCGTACTCGGCCAGCAGTTTCTTGAAACGCTTGTTACAGCGGTGCGCATGATCGAGACCGCCTTCCGATTCCCACTGTTCGAAACTGTTATTGTCGGTAATCGGCGACAGGTAGAACGCATCCTTGAAATTGCGCTGGGTGTGGTCGCAGCCGAGGAAATGCACGCCCGGTCCGACTTCGCGAATTGCGTCCATCGCCTGGCCATTTTCGGACAGGTCGACGCCGCGCAGCAGGATCGCCATCATCGCCGCCTGGTCGGCGTCCATGATAAATTTTTCATAGCCCATCGCCAGCCCGCCTTCCATCCAGCCCGCGGTATGCAGTACGAAGTTGACCCCGGCCATGACCGCGGGCATTAGCGTGGCCGAGGCTTCGTAAGCCGCCTGTGCATCCGGCAGTTTGGAGCCGCACAGCCCGCCGCCGGAGCGGAACGGAACGCCCAGTCGGCGCGCCAGCGCCGCCATGACATAGAGCACCAGCGCTGGCTCGGGGGTACCAAAAGTCGGCGCGCCCGATTGCATCGACATCGAGCTCGCGAAGCTGCCGAATATCATCGGTGCCCCCGGGTTGACCAGCTGCACGAAGGTCATGCCGGCGAGCGCTTCGGCCAGCGACTGGGCCGCGGTGCCGGCCACGGTAACCGGTGACATGGCCCCGGCCAGGATGAACGGCGTGATGATCGTGGCCTGGTTGTTCTCGGCGTAGACCTTGGCCGCGCCCAGCATGGTGTCGTCGAAAGTCATCGGCGAGTTGGCGTTGATCAGGCTGGTCGCATAGGTTCGGGGGCGACCGGTTTCAGGATCGAGGTAGTTGTCGCCGGCGATGATCTTGATCATGTCGACCGTGTCCTGCGCGCGTTCCGGTGCAGTCACCGAGCCCATGAAGGGTTTGTCGGAATACTTGATGTGCGAGTAAACCATGTCGAGATGACGCTTGTTGACCGGGATGTCGACCGGTTCGCAAATCGTCCCCCCGGAATGGTGCAGCGAAGGCGACACATAAGCCAGTTTGACGAAGTTCTGGAAGTCCTCGATAGTCGCGTAGCGCCGCCCCTGGTCGAGATCGAATACGAAGGGGCTGCCGTAAGCCGGCACGAACACGGTATTCTTGCCGCCGATTTGCACGTTGCGTGCCGGGTTGCGCGCATGCTGCGTATACTCGGCCTGGGCCGAGGCCTGGATGATCGAACGGCACATGCCCCGCGGGAAGCGCACCGTCACACCATCGATTTCGGCGCCGCCCTGCTTCAGAATATCGAGTGCTTCGGGCATATCGCGGAATTCGATCCCGACTTCTTCGAGGATGGTATCGGCGTTATTCTCGATCAGCTGCAGACCTTCCTCGTCGAGCACCTCGAAATAGGGAATCTTGCGGGTGATGTAGGGTGCACTGGCGACAACCGGTTTCTCGGCGCGGCGCGCATCGCGTCCGCCGCGTCCGCGTCTGCCCCTGGCCGGTCGATTTGCTTCACTCATGGTAAACTCCTGCTACTCTCGGGTCGGAATTGCCTGATCAAGCGATCAAGTATGGTTTTTGCTGCATTTTCGGGCTGGCGCACGCGCGACCCGGAACTATTTGCCAGCGTCATTATCGATCATCGGCCACGTATTGCCCAAATTGGTGGATACCGCTAAAGTCGCTAGAATGTGAGCGCAGTTCAGCAGATTCGTGACGGAGACCCGCGCTATCAGCGACAATACCGAAGTGATTGGCATCTTATTGATCGAGGGTTACCCGATCATCCCGTTCAGCTGCGTCGTCGACTCGATGCGCGCCGCCAACCGTCTTTCGGGCAAAGATCTCTACCAGTGGGAATATTATGCTCCGGGCAGGGAGCCGGTTGCGGCATCCTGCGGGATTACCGTGCCTACCAGCCCCCTGGGTGATGCCAAAAATCTGTCGACCCTGGTTATCGTCGCGCCTAATACCGCCCAGGATTTCGACAATGCGGCCACACTCCGACAGCTCAAGGCGCTCGACAGGCAACGGGTAAACCTGGGTTCCGCCAGTTCCGGCAGTTTTATCCTGGCGCGGGCGGGTTTGCTGGATGACTGCCGCTGCACCATTCACTGGGAAAACATCCCCGTGTTCAAGGAGCTTTACCCGCAACTCGATGTGGCTTTTAGCCTTTATGAAATTGCCGAGCGTCGATTTACCTGTTCCGGCGGCACCGCGGCGCTCGACATGATGCTCAAGCTGATCGAGAACCAGCACGGGCGGCAGCTTGCCCAGGAAATTTCACAACAGTTCCAGCACGATCGCATACGCACCGAGATCGATTCCCAGCAGATGGCCGATCGTATCGACCTGGCGATGAGCGCACCGAAGTTAATCGATGTTATCAACCTGATGGAAAGCAACATCGAGGTGCCGCTCGCGTTACCGTCGATCGCGCAGAAATGTAACCTGTCACTGCGCCAGATAGAGCGCCTGTTTCACAAGTATCGCAACGTCACGCCGAGCCAGTACTACCTGTCGCTGCGGCTGGCGCATGCCAAGCAGCTGTTACTGAACACCAATCGCAGCGTGATCGATATTTCGATCGCCACCGGTTTCGAAACCCAGTCCTATTTTACCGCCTGTTACCGCAAGCACTTTGGCAGTTCACCCCGCAGCCATCGTTCGCAGATTGCCACCGAACGCAAGGGCTAGTCGTGAATCGATCCGTTTCGGTGCTCGGCGCCGGCATCGTCGGCATTAGCTGCGCACTCGAACTGCAGCGCCGCGGCTTCCAGGTGACGCTGATCGATCGCCGTGGCCCCGGCGAGGAAACCTCTTCCGGCAATGCCGGTATCCTGAGCTACAGCAACATCACGCCGCTCGCCGACCCGGCGCTGTTGCCGCGGCTGCCTCGACTGCTGCTCAATCTGGATAACGATTTCCTGATGCACTACCCGCACCTGTTGTCGCTGCTGCCGTGGTTGACACGTTTCCTGCAGCGCTGCCGGCGACGAACCTACCTCGTCGACGGCGATGCGATGAGCCTGTTGACGCGGGCGTCGATCGATTTGCACCGGCAATGGATCGAGGACGCGGGGCTGCAATCCCTGCTAAATGCAGGCGGCGGCCTGAAGCTCTATCGCGACCGCAAGACTTTTGCACGCGATC
>JAASSH010000417.1 GCA_021767985.1 Gammaproteobacteria bacterium
GTGCTGGATCACTCGGATGCAGAGATCGTGTTCGTCTCGCCGGGATACCGCAATAAGCTCGATGAAATCATGGCCCAGGTCGAACGGCCGATCCGCGTCATCGAAATGGACGATGCCGACGGGCCAGAGTGGCCGAGCGACGCCGATCCGGTCGCGTCGCCGCCGCCACCCGGCGCGCAGGACACCGCCTTGCTGCTTTATACCTCGGGTTCCACCGGGCTGCCCAAAGGCGCCGTGTTGAGCCATCGCGCGGTGACCAGCGGCGGGCGCAACGTGGTCGAGGGCCATCGGCTGCAGCCACAGGACCGCGCGCTCTGCGTATTGCCCGTGTATCACATCAACGGTGCCATGGTAACCGTGTCGGCGCCGCTCTACAGCGGCGGCAGCGTGGTCATGCCGCAGCGCTTCAGCGCGACCGATTACTGGCAACTGGTGGCGGAGCACCGCTGCACCTGGAGCAGTATCGTGCCGACCATCATCAAGTACCTGCTCGATCGTGCGGCGCAGGAACCTTACGATTTCGGCAACGACGAGCGCCTGGCCGGTTTCCGTTTCGCGCGCTCGGCTTCGGCGCCGCTGGCCGCGGTAACGCTGGAGCAGTGGGAACAGACTTTCAAGGTGCCGATGATCGAAACCCTCGGGTTGACCGAAACCGCCGGCACCGTGGCCAGCAACCCGCTGCCGCCGGCGCCGCGCAAGCCGGGCTCGGTCGGGCTGCCGTACGGTAACGAGATCATCATTGTCGACGAGCACGGCAAGGAATGCCCGCCGCAGGTCGTGGGCGAACTGATCATGCGCGGCAGCAACCTGCTCGACCTGTATTACAAGAATCCGGAGGCGACGGCACAATCGATCAGGGACGGCTGGTTTTACAGCGGCGATCTCGGCAAGAAGGACGAGGACGGTTATATTTTCATCACCGGCCGCTCCAAGGAACTGATTATTCGCGGCGGTGAAAACATCGCGCCGCGCGAGATCGACGACGTGCTCTACAAGCACGAGGCCATCCTGGAAGCCGCCGCGGTCGGCGTCGACGACGAAAACTATGGCCAGGAAGTGGTTGCCTGCGTGGCGCTGCGCGATGGTTACGATTGCAGCGAGGATGAGCTCAAGGCCTTTTGTGAAGCCGGCGTCGGCAAGTACAAGATGCCGAAGATCATCTACTTCTTCGATGAGCTACCGAAGGGCCCGTCGGGCAAGATCCTGCGACTCAAACTACCCGAACTGATAGCAAAAGCGACCGCTGGCGAATAGAAAGGCCACCGTGCCTTCAAGGCTAGCCGGTTGTCAGGTTGGGAAATGCTGGCGCAGCGCGATTCTCAGCTTGTCACGCGCCGGTTTCGATTGTTGATAAATCTCGTCCACGCGGTTGAAGTCGAGCACACGGATGTCCTCGAGTTCGGGACGCACGTAAATATGCGGCGGCCGCTGTTTCATTTTCTCGCGCAGGATGGCCGCCTGCGTGATCTGCATCGTGTTAAAAATAGTTTCGAAGTAACCGGGACTATCGTCGGACCTGGGTCGACGGTTGCCGGAGACGTCTACCGCGATCACGACGTCGCAGCTGTCGAACAGCAGGTCGTAAGGCACCGGATTAACCAGCCCGCCGTCGACCAGCACGCGCCCGCGATAATGCAGCGGATTGAATAACCCGGGGATTGCGATGCTGGCCTGAATCGCGGGGCGCAACCTGCCGGATTCGAATACGACCTGATCGCGTTTCCAGAAATCCGCCGCCACCACCTTGAGCGGGATAGTCAGCTGATCGAAGCGCGAAACGCCGATGGTTTGCTCGAGATAGCTCGCGAAAGCCTCGGTGTCGATTAACCCGCCGCGCCCAAAGCGCAGCTCGATGAAATCCCACCAGCGGCCCACGTCCTGCTCGAA
Source organism: Gammaproteobacteria bacterium (assembly GCA_021767985.1). Taxonomy (GTDB): domain Bacteria; phylum Pseudomonadota; class Gammaproteobacteria. The sequence continues at coordinate 1,888 of JAASSH010000417.1, forward strand.
CAGGCTGCCGAGCCAGGATTCGTTTTCCGAAACGGTAAGCCGGTCGACCAGCTCGCGAACGTCGTGCGCCGTCATGCCCGCCGCGTACATTGCACCGATCACGGCGCCGATGCTGGTACCGGCGATTTGCCGCGGGCGTATTTGCAATTCGTCGAGCACTTCCAGCACCAGGACATGCGCCAGGCCGCGCGCGCCGCCGCCGCCGAGCGCGAGGCCGACCTTATCGCCCGCCGCCCAGCGATCGCAGCTTGCGAGCAGGCCGGAGGCAATGGTGAGCTTGAGAAAGTCGCGCCGATTCATTTGAGGTCCAAGTATATCCGCTTCGGCGATTCGCCTCGACCATCGAACAGGACCGAATCTCGCCTTGTTAAATTCGGGGAAGGCTTTAAGATGCCGGGTTATCGAACGGACTGCGGGTTCCACGTCGATAAAATAACAATCAGTCCGTTCCTTGCTGCTTCGATAAATCACGAACACTGAGCTGATTGCATTTAAATCTGTATGAAAGGATTGGTGGTTTTTCCTGTTCTGCTCTGCCTGTTACTCGGCGCATCGGCGTTTGCCGCCGACTTTAACAGTGGTGTCGAATTCTATAAGAAAAAGGACTATGCCGGTGCATTCGGCCAGTGGAAACCGCTGGCCGAACTGGGCTACCCCGAGGCGCAGAACAACCTCGGCTGGCTGTACGAACACGGCAAGGGCACCCGGCGTGATCTCGACGAAGCTTTCAAGTGGTACCGGCTGGCCGCCAGGCAGGGGAACGCTGTCGCCCAGACCAACCTGGGCTCGATGTACGAGCACGGCAAGGGCGTCAGTCGCAGCTACGAGGCAGCCTTACGCTATTACAACCGGGCAGCGAAGCAGGGCGACGCCGCGGCGCAGAACAGCCTGGGCAGCATGTACCAGAATGGAAAAGGCGTCGAACGCGACAACGAGATCGCGATTAAATGGTACCGGCTGGCGGCGGCGCAGGGTAACGCGCACGCTCAGTTCAACCTCGGCACCCGCTATCACAAGGGGCTGGGGATCAGGCAGGATAATAAAGCCGCAATCAAATGGTTCGAACTGGCCGCGCGCAAGGGGCATGCCGGCGCTCTGTATAACCTTGGCTGGATGTACGAGAACGAGGCAGGCGTGTTGCGCGACCTTGAAAAGGCGATCGAGTATTACCAGTCGGCCGCCAGCAGGGGCGAACCGCGGGCGCAGACTATTCTCGGCGCCCGTTATCAACAGGGCAACGGGGTACCGAAAGATAACAAGCTCGCATTAAAATGGTTCCTGGCGGCCGCGCGGCAGGATGACGAGGAGGCCCAGTTCAGCCTGGGGAAAATGTATCAATCCGGCCGCGGCGTAAC
>JAASSH010000418.1 GCA_021767985.1 Gammaproteobacteria bacterium
GGCTGGCATAATAGCGGGCGAAGTCGACGGCTTCGCGAACCTCGCCGACCGCATCAAGCCACGATTTGCCGGCTTCGCGCGCCAGCAGTGCGAACAGTTCGGCCGCATTTGCTTCGTATTCGTCAGCGACCCGTTGCAGGCATTCGACCCGGGTTGCCACGGCCGTGCCGGACCAGTCGTCGAAACCCTCGACCGCGCCCTGAATCGCGCTTTCGACCGTTGCCGCGTCGGCGTCGAACACTTGACCGACGTGGTCCTCGGGATCGGCCGGGTTCAAAACTTCGCGGCCTTCGTCGACGGTTGTCTGGTTTGCGGTAAGCGGATGAGCCTGCCAGGTTTTGTCGAGCAAAACCTGGCGCTGCTGGTTGAGGGCTTCGAGAGTTGCCGGATCGGTGATATCCCAGCCCCGGGAGTTGTGTCGCGCTGGAGCGTAAATCTCAATCGGCATGGGAATATTGGGATTCGACAGCTGCTCGAGATCGTCGATCACGTCTAGCGGGTCACGCGCAATCGATTGCGGCGTAATACTGGTGTCCACGATTTGATTGACAAAAGAACTGTTAGCGCCGTTCTCCAGCAGTCGCCTGACCAGGTAGGCAAGTAAATCCTGATGTTCGCCGACCGGTGCGTAAATCCGGCAGCGCGTTTTGTGATGGCGATGCACATCATCGTGCAAGGCCTCGCCCATGCCGTGCAGGCGTTGAAACTCGAAATCTTTCTGATCACCGGCAAGATTTAGTACCGCCGCAACCGAGTGCGCGTTATGCGTTGCAAATTGCGGATATATTCGATCAGTCATGGTCAACAGTTTTCGCGCACAGGCCATGTAGGATAGATCGGTGTTGACCTTGCGCGTAAAAACCGGGTAGCCGGCCAGCCCCAGCACCTGCGCTCGCTTGACTTCGGTATCCCAGTAGGCACCTTTTACCAGTCGCACCATAATCCGACGATCGAGGCGCTGTGCCAGCGCGTACAACCAGTCGAGCACCGGCGCGGCACGCTTGCCAAAGGCCTGCACCACGATGCCGAATCCGTTCCAGCCGCGCAGCGCCGGGTTGGCGAGTACCGCTTCGATGACATCCAGCGAGATATCGAGGCGATCCGCCTCTTCGGCGTCGATGTTGAACCCCATGTTCGCCGAGCAGGCCAGCATCGCCAGCGACTCTACCCGTGGCACGAGCTCATCCATTACCCGCTGGTACTGGCCGATCTCGTAACGCGGATGCAATGCCGAGAGTTTTACCGAAATCCCGGGATTGTCTCTCGAATCCGCGTGCCGGCAGTTGCGCGCAATTTCGGTAATCGCATCGGAGTACGCCAGGTGATAACGCCGCGCGTCGGCATCGGTGCGCGCGGCTTCACCCAGCATGTCATAGGAGTAGGTGTAACCTTTCTTCTCGAGCTGGCGGGCGCGCTCACTGGCTTTTTCGATACTGGTGCCCAGTACGAAATGGCGGCCCATCTCGCGCATTGCCTGCGCCACGGCATTACGCACCAATGGTTCCCCGAGCCTCTTTACCAGGCCATGCACAATCTGGCCAAGACCCTTTTCATCCTCGGGAGCGATTATTTTGCCGGTTAACAACAATGCCCAGGTGGAGGCGTTTACCAGCGTCGAGCCGGAATGACCGAGGTGCTGCCCCCAGTTGCCCGGCGAGATCTTGTCTTCGATCAGTTCGTCGATGGTTTCTGCGTCCGGTACGCGCAGCAGGGCTTCCGCCAGGCACATCAGGGCAACGCCTTCGCGCGTCGTCAGGCCGTACTCGGCGAGAAAGTTTTCCATCATGCTGGGGCTGCTATTGGCCCTGACCCGGGTCACGAGCTCGGCGGCCATGCTGCTGATTTCGCTGCGTTCCTCTGCGCTAAATCCGGCGCTGTCGATCAGCTCCCGCACCACCGAGGCTTCATCCGCCAGGTAACAATCGCGTATTCGTGCTCGTATCGAATCCTGCGAGACAGGAGGAATTACAGATGCTGATATCGACATTTGCGGAATCCTGGATAAGAACGCGCCTATTTTAACCGGCTTTACCAATAAAGATTCAAAATAATTCGAACATTAGGTTTACAATATCGCGGGCTAAACAATAAAGGGTAACCGGCATGAACCGATGGTACACGCAGCTGTTCAAACAGATAAAAGCTAACCCGGACCTGGCTAAACTCAAACTCAGCGAAGAAACATTCTCCGAGAATTACCAGGGCGATTTTGCCGTCAGCGATGCGATTCCCGACCTCGAAGTACTGGCGACGATCAACCAGAAAAACCGTGCCCAGGCGCGGCTGGTGAAAATATCGCGTGACCCCAAAAACTATTCGATCAAGTTGTACACGCTGAAAGATTCGATTCCGTTATCGGAGTCGATGCCGGTGTTCGAATCCATGGGGCTGGAGGTTTTAATCGGTCGCCCTTACCGCATCCGGCTTGGTAACCGGAATTACTGGATTAACCATTTTACGCTGGGCCACGGCGAAACTATTTGTAACGTCGATATAGAGAAAGTACCGCGTTACTTCAGTCAGCTTTTCGAAAGCATCTGGTGCCAGCGCAGCGAGAACGACGCCTTTAACCACCTGTTGTTCAGCGCCTGCATCAAGGCGGAAAACATACAGATACTGAGAGCCTATACCGCTTATCTGCAGCAAATCCGCTTCCCCCACAGTCGGGAATATATAATCGAAACGCTTAACACTTACCCGGATTTAACACTGCTGCTGGTGCGCGCTTTTCTGCGCAAATTCGATCCGGAAAATGCGCAGCCGGATTCGTATCTGGCATTGTTCGAACAAATTGGGGAACGGCTGCACAGCATCGAATCCCTCGATCACGACCTGATATTTAAAAGCATGCTGAATCTGATCGAGGCTACCGTACGCACCAATTACTTTCAGGCCGACGCAGGCGGCACCGGTCACATCAGTTTCAAACTCGATTCACGACAGATCGAACGTTTACCGAAACCGAGCCCGCGCTTCGAGATCTATGTCTATGCCGCGCGTTTCGAGGGCATACATCTGCGCGGCGGACTCGTCGCCCGCGGCGGCATACGCTGGTCGGATCGACGCGAAGATTATCGCACCGAAGTGCTGGGACTGATGAAAGCGCAAATGGTAAAGAACGCGGTCATTGTGCCAGCAGGGTCCAAGGGTGGCTTCATCACCAAGCAAATTGCCAGTGTTCCCGCGAGCGAAGTATATTCCGAAGTGCAGACCTGTTACTCGCTCTACATCAAC
>JAASSH010000419.1 GCA_021767985.1 Gammaproteobacteria bacterium
GTATTGGGCTGGCCCTCGCTTTGCAGTTCGCGAAAGCTGATCTGGATATTAGCCATGCCGGCTTCGGGTGGGAGCGAACCCGATGCATCGCCTGAGTTGTTGCGCCAGGCCTCCAGTGCGGTCAGCACGCCGGGGCAATCCTTTTGCAACGAAATCGACTTGATGTTTGCCAGGTGCAACATGTCCAGTGCAGCCTGGTTGATGTGACGGATCCGGTCGTTGCGGCTGAGCACGATGACTCCTGCCTGCAGGTTCTCGATAATCTCCTGGTTCAGCGCCGATAATAATGCAACATCGCGTTCGCGTTGCTGAATCAGCTGCTCACTGCTGCGAATCCGCGTCATCAGGTTATGCGTCACGATCGCGGTGGCGATTAAACTCGCGCCGAGAATACCCACCTGGGTCGAGGTTCCGGTATAGCCGGGCAGATTGATTACCGAGTAGATGTGCTGGGCCAGCAATCCAAGTGACGCCAGCGAGGCAAACAGTATCGCCAGCGCCTGCTCGGTCAGCAGGCTCGACACCGCCACCGAGATGATCAATAGCATACCAAGACCGCTGGAAATACCGCCGCAGGCATGCATCAGCAGGATGATCATGATCGTGTCGCTATAGATTTGCAGCGTAACCTGGTTCTGAAAACCGCGCCGCTCGATCCAGGCCGCCACGATCCAGACCATGGCCAGCAGCAGGAAGGCGAAGCTGGTCCAGGAATAGAGCGAGAGATAGACGATGTTCAGCAGCGGGGAGGGGCTGACAAAGCTTTGCGCGAAAAATATGGCTGCCAGGCCGAGGCGATAGACATTCAGCAACCGAACCGAGGTCCAGTTGGTCGCGCGTGGCCGGTAACCGCGCGCGAGCGGATTAGTGCTGATCAAGGTCTGCATGTTCCTGGCAGCAATAGGGTTCGTCGTTGACAGATATCACCGATGATTCGGGTACGTGCACGCCGCAATACCTGCATTGGCGCATGTTTTCGGATTTGGACGATTCCAGTTGTTCCGGATCCGGATCTCCGCTGAACAGGCGCTTCACCAGCCAAAACAGCGCCAGCACGAGAGCGAGTAAAATTAACAGGCGTAAGAGGAACATGGGGTCCTGGTTTGAGGTAGCTTTACATTTAGCGGATAAGTCTATGATTATAGCGATAAAACAATAAAGCGCATGCAATTCTTGCCGATCCATTGCGTCCCGGTCCAGCGTGCGGGAACGCGTCCGGCCACGCCGCCGGGCAGCCGGAAGTCCGGTGAAAATGGACCAGTTTTCGGTAGAAATCAAGCTGGCTGATAAAAAGTTCACTGGCGACTTGCTGAACCGAAAAAACGTCCCTATACTGCCCGCCTTTTATTGTTACGGGTTATCACTGGAGAGCGAATCAATGACAATAGAATTACCCGAGGGCTACAAGCCTTCCCCCAAAGAAGATTACATGTCACCGACGCAGCTCGAGTACTTTCGCCAGAAATTGCTAGCCTGGCGGGCTGAGCTGTTGCAGGAATCCGAAAACACTATTTCACATCTGAAAGAAGAGAACTGGCAGGAACCCGATATCAATGATCGTGCTTCGCTGGAAACCGACGCCGCGCTGGAACTGCGCACCCGCGACCGGTATCGCAAGCTGGTTAACAAGATCGATGCGGCGCTTTCCAGGGTTGCCGACGGCAGTTACGGTTATTGCGATGACACCGGTGAAGAGATCGGCTTGTTCCGGCTGGAAGCAAGGCCGATCGCCACGCTTACCGTGGAAGCCCAGGAAAAGCACGAACGCCTGGAGAAGCAGCGCCGCGACGACTGAGCAGCGGCTTCACCCCAAAATAAAAACGGCCTGTTAATCAGGCCGTTTTCGTTTCATCGTCCCGGTGGGGCACGCGTGCCGTGGGCACGACCTGGGCTGCCCCCTCGCAATGCTGATGCTGATCATCGAAAAAGATATGAGGCGCAAAGGATTCAAGTATCTTGTGCTTGGGTACGCCTCCCAGGAAAAAGGTTTCATCGATGCGCACGTTCCAGGTGCGCAGCGTGCGTATGACCCTCTCGTGTGCCGGGCTGTTGCGGGCCGTTACCAGGGCGGTACGAATTGGCGGCTGGTTCTGGGCGAATTTACTATCCAGGTCGAACTGCAGGAATGACAGGGTCTTCAGCAGCTTGGCGAATGGCCCCTCCGGCAAGGGTTGCTGCGCATTTTCCTTTTCGTGCGCAATGAACGCTTCGAGCCCCTGTTGCTGGTAAATCATTTCCGATTCCTTGGAGAACAGCACCGCGTCGCCATCGAAGGCTATCCTGATTTGCTTCAATGGATCCTCGCGGTTGTGACTGGGACCATCGTAAATCAATCCGGCGGCGACATTCGATTCGACCGCGGCCTGCACGTCTTCCTCGGTGGCTGACAGGAACAGGTCTACTTCGAAGGCGTTCAGATACTTGGCCACCGGCTCGCCGCCGGTGAAGGCCGCGCGCGTGATGTCGAGACGATAATTGTCTATCGAGTTCGAAATACGCAAGCTGGTATCGGCTGAGTTACGCGAAATAATCACGACCTCGGTACGACGCTCACCGGCTTCGATGTCGTTAATGCCCAGAATCGCCTCGATCAGTGCAAAACCGGTACCCGGCTTCAAGACGTCGTTTTCGTGCTCCAGCTGATAACGGCAATAGGCTTCGAGTCCCTCTTTTTCGTAGATCTCGTTCTCCAGGCTGAGGTCGAACAGGGCGCGCGATGATACGCCGATAACCAGATAGTTGCTGAGGTCGTATGGCATCAGATCGACCTGGTCAGAATCTTCGAACCGCGCTCGGGACTGTATTTTTCACGTTTCGACGCCGGCAGCACGAAGTCCCGGGATTCGCTGAAGCCGTTTTCGATAAACCAGTGCGAGGTACGCGTAGTCAGGGTATAGAGTTGCGAAATGCCGTGTTTCAGCGCCTGCTGTTCGGCGCTATGCAGTAACTGGCGACCCAGCCCGGTGCCCTGGTAGCCTGCGTGTACCGCAAGACAGGCGATTTCGGCCATTTTTTCTTCCTCGTCCGGTATACAGGCGATGCAGGCGATAATCATGCCGTCTTTTTCGATGACCTGAAAATACCTGATTTCGAGCTCCATTTGCTCGCGTGATCTGACCACCAGCACACCGCTGGCTTCGAGCGGTTCGATCAGGCTCAGGATTCCCCCGATGTCGTCGATGTTGGCGCTGCGGCTGCCCTCGTAGAAAAGGTTGGTCACCATTATGCCGTAA
>JAASSH010000420.1 GCA_021767985.1 Gammaproteobacteria bacterium
CCCCCTCGATCTGCATTTCCCTGTGCCGCACACCCATAATTTCATCGATCCCGCCGTCATCGTTCTCGGTCCAGGCGGTGACTTCGAGACAATCCGGAACCGAATCCCGGTCGATTACCAGCGAGTGGTAGCGCGTTGCGATAAAAGGGCTTTCTAGCCCCGCAAAAACACCGACACCGTTATGAAACACCGGTGAGGTTTTACCGTGCATGATTTTGCGCGCATGCACGATTTCACCTCCGAACACCTGGCCGATACTCTGATGCCCCAGGCACACGCCCAGGATCGGCTTGTTACCGGCAAGCGCCTCGATCGCAGCCATCGATATGCCGGCCTCGTTCGGGGTACAGGGACCCGGCGACACCATGACATGGCTGGCATCGGTTGCCGCAACCCGGTCGACGCCGATCTGGTCGTTGCGCACCACTTCGACTTCGGCCTCGAGTTCGCCCAGGTATTGCACCAGGTTGTAAGTGAAAGAGTCGTAGTTATCGATCATCAGAACTTTCATGACTACGCCTCCCCATCGTCGTCGGCGCAGGGATCGCGTGACGGCAGACCGGCCTCGGCCAGCGCCACCGCGCGGAAGATCGCGCGCCCCTTGTTCATGGTTTCCGCCCATTCGTTCTGCGGTACCGAGTCATAAACGATTCCGGCACCGGCCTGTATGTATAGCTGCTCGTCCTTGATCACCGCGGTGCGGATTGCAATCGCGGTATCCATGTTGCCGCTCCACGAGATATAGCCGACCGCGCCGGAATAAATGCCGCGCTTGACCGGCTCCAGCTCGTCGATAATCTCCATCGCCCTGATTTTGGGCGCGCCCGATACCGTGCCGGCCGGGAAGGTGGCGCGCAGCACGTCGAAAGCCGACATGTCAGGCTTGATTCGGCCCTCGACATTGGAAACGATGTGCATCACGTGGGAGTAATGCTCGACGATCATTTTTTCGGTCAGGCGCACGCTGCCGACCTGGCTGACCCGACCGGCATCGTTGCGACCCAGATCGATCAGCATCAGATGTTCGGCCAGCTCTTTCGGGTCGCTGAGCAGCTCCTGCTCCAGCGCCTGGTCTTCGGCGGGCGACTTGCCGCGCGGCCGGGTGCCGGCGATCGGCCGTACCGTTACCGTCTCGTCCTCGAGCCGCACCAGGATTTCGGGTGACGAACCAACCACGTGATGGTCGCCGAGGTTTAGATAATAGAGGTAGGGCGACGGGTTGAGACTGCGCAGCGCGCGGTAGAGATTGACCGGCGACGAACGGTACGGGATCGACAGCCGCTGCGACAATACGATCTGCATCGCATCGCCATCGATAATGTACTGGCGCGCCTTGTCGACCGCGGCCTCGAAACCCTCCTGGGTAAACTCGGAAGTGAAGTCATGTTCGCTGACGGCCTGCTCCGACACGCTCGGATTATCCTCCAGGCGCACCGCCTTGAGCCTGGTCTCGAGCTCGTCGAGCTGGCGCTGACCCTGTTGCCAGGCGTCCTTCTCCGACGGATCGACGTGCACGATCAAAAACATGCGCGAAGACAGGTTATCGAACACCACCAGCCGGTCGCTGAGCATCAACAGGATATCGGGGGTCTCGTGCTTATCGGGATTGGGACAGACGGCAAGCTTTGGCTCGATATAGCGAATCGTGTCGTAACCGAAGTAACCGACCAGTCCGCCATGAAACTTGGGCAGGCACTCGGCCTCGGCGACTTTGAAAAAATCCAGGTAATCCTCGATAAACTTCAGCGGGTCATCGGTTTCTTCCTCGCTGACGACGTGGCCATCGACCTCGATCAGGGCGCGCCTGCCGAACACCTTGATGCGGGTGCTGCAGGCCATACCGATGATCGAATAGCGTCCCCATTTCTCACCACCCTGTACCGACTCGAACAGGTAACTGTATGGCTCATCGGCGAGCTTGAGGTATGCGCTTAGCGGGGTATCGAGGTCGGCGAAGATTTCGCGCACCAGCGGGATGCGGTTGTAATCACGCCTGATTTGATTGAATTGCTTGAGGTTCATGAGTGACTCTTAAACGGTGAACAGAAAACGGATACAGGGAACAGCGGCTCGCGATCACCATCGCCAGCTTTGGATACCCTCGATTTTCTGTAAACGTTCTTGAGTCATCTGAAACAACTATACCAGTCAGGCTGCAGAATCTATCACAGCATTACAGGCATGGCCACGACTAATTATCCGCGGCTAGATCGAGGCGGCCCGCTCCAGTTCAGCGCGCATTTGCCGCAGGATGCTGTCATAGCGGTTTGGATCGTCGTCACCGGCGCAGCCGAATATGCCGGAGCCCGAAACGAAGGTGTCGGCGCCGGCTGCGGCAATCTCCGCGATATTGTCAACCTTGACGCCGCCGTCGATCTCGAGACGGATATCGAAGCCGGACTCGTCGATGATGCGCCGTGCCGCGCGCAACTTGTCGAGCGTTGCCGGGATAAAACTCTGCCCGCCAAAACCCGGGTTGACTGACATCAACAGCACCATGTCGACCTTGTCGAGCACGTGCTCGAGATAACTTAGCGGCGTTGCGGGATTGAATACGAGGCCCGATCGACAGCCGCTGTCGCGGATCAGCGACAGGCTGCGGTCGATGTGTTCCGAGGCCTCGGGATGAAAAGTGATGTAACTCGCGCCGGCGCTGGCAAAATCGGGGATGATACGATCCACCGGCTTGACCATCAGGTGCACGTCGATCGGCGCCTCGACGCCATGCTTGCGCAGCGCCTCGCACACCAGCGGGCCAATGGTCAGGTTGGGTACGTAATGGTTATCCATGACGTCGAAATGCACGATATCCGCACCCGCGGCGAGCACGTTATCGACTTCTTCACCGAGCCGCGCAAAATCGGCGGACAGGATCGACGGGGCTATCTGGTAATCTGGCATGGCTTTTCCTGGGTTCGAGTGGCGGCAATTTACACCATATCGCCCCCGATTTCAGCCTGGTCAAAATGGATAATCGCCACTAGCCCTGTTGCGCCCGATCCGCACCAGGCTGTTACACTTGGGCCGCTTCAGTGAAAAAGTCTCGATCGATGTCAGCCGAAACACAGTTACGCCAGGAAATCGCCGCCTTACAGCACGAATTGCGTCGCGTACGCGACGCGCTGGAGCGCGGACCCTCGCATGAACTCGAACGCCGTGCCCGGCAGCTGCAGACCAACATCGAACTGTGCGAGCGCGATCTCGAACGCGTTAAGGGCGAGGCTCGATCAG
>JAASSH010000421.1 GCA_021767985.1 Gammaproteobacteria bacterium
ATGGTCAATAGCGCCTACTTCGGCTTTCCGGAACCGGTCGACAGCATCACGCGTGGGATCAATATGATCGGCATTCAGCAGTTACACGACATGGTGCTGGGCGTGGCGGCGATCGCGAGTCTCGACCTGCCCAACGATATCCTGCCGCTGAAACCTTTCTGGCATAACAGTCTCTACACCGGCGTGTTATCGCAGCAGATGGCGGATCGTTTGAAACTCCTGCGCAGTGATCGCATGTTCATGGCGGGCCTGTTGCACGAGGTGGGTCACCTGGTGTTATGCGCCAAGCTGCCGGACCACGCGCGCGAGACCATCAGGGTGTCGGTTCAGACGGAGCAGCCGCTGTACCAGGTTCAGCACCAGATGCTGGGTTGTCACTATGGCGATATCGGCGCCATGCTGCTGGCCAACTGGAATCTTTCCCGGGAATTACAGGACCTGGTGCGATACCACCCTCAGCCCGCGGCGCAGCCGACGCCCCAGGTTGAAACCGTCCTGCTGCACCTCGCGCATGCCTATGCCGGGCAGAATACGACCAGCCCACTCGATGCCGACGACCTGATCGACGCCGACCTTCGCGCGCAGGTCGAATTGACCCAGGCCGAAATCAACGAATGCCTGGAAAGGGCCAGGGCGGTCAGCGTCGAGATCGGTAAGAGCATCCTGTAGTAATCCGGCGAGCCGGGTTTATCACAGGTCCCTGGAAAGGCTGAAGGCGCCGCGTATCTGGCCCAGCGAGTAGCCGCGCGCCATTTCCCGAGGGTATTTCTATTATAAGCAAGTGCTAATATACTTGTTTCGGACAGGTTAGTCGCGATACGGAGTTGCGTTAAATCCTTGGATATTCCCGCCGATTTATTACCGGATGCATACCTGTGGAGTAGCGGTGTACTGTACGTGCTGCTAATGCTCACGGCATTGCTGACCGCGCCCTGGTCGAAGATTCGCGATAACGAGGCGCAGCATATTTTTCTCGGCACTATCGTCATGTTGAGCCTGTTGTGGGTAGTGCGCGGCGGCATCCAGGACGGCTTGAGTTTTCACCTGCTGGGTATGACGCTGCTGTGCCTGATGTTCGAGTGGCAGTTCGCGCTGATGGCGGCAAGCCTGGTGGTGGCGATTGCGACGTCGCAGGGCCCGGCCGGATGGGAAGCCTTTGGCGTAAACCTGTTGCTGATGGGCGCGCTGCCCATCCTGTTTACCCGCCTGTTGCTGTATCTCTGCCAGCGCCGACTGCCGCATAATTATTTTGTCTACGTTTTCCTCAACTCTTTTCTCGCCGGTGGCCTGTCGATTTTGCTGGCAGGCGCCGCCTCGGCCGGGATGCAGTATGCGGCGGGGGTGCAGCCCGCAGGTTCCATTATCAGGAATTTCCTGCAGATCCTGCCATTGTTAATGTTCGGCGAAGCCTTCATCAACGGCGGTGCCATGACCCTGATCGTGGCTTATCGCCCGCGGTGGGTCGCTACCTTTCACGACAACTGGTACGTCAGGGGCAAATAAGCAACCGGTCTGACGCAACGACTGCCATTAGTCCAAGGCTAGAGTGATTCGAGGTACTTGATCATGCGCTGTCGTGTCGCCGCGTCGGGCAGGCGACCGTAGCCCGCGGTCATGTTATCGACCATATGCTTGAGCTTCGAGGTCGCCGGGATGATGCAGGTTACCCCCGGGTGCGAGGCGATGAACTTGAGGAAAAACTGGCCCCAGCTGGCGCAGTCGAAGTCGACTGCCCAGTCCGGCAGGGATTTGCCCCTGACCTTACGAAACAGGCTGCCACGCTGGTAGGGGCGATTGATCAGGGTCGCGATGCCGCGCTCCTGCGCCAGTGGCAACAGGCGCTGCTCGACGGTCCGGTTCTCGATGTTGTAGCTGAACTGCACGAAATCCAGCGGCTCCTGTTGCAGTATGGTTTCGAGTTCTTGATGGTATCTGCCGTGCGACGTGGTAATGCCGAGGTAACGAATTTTGCCCTGCTGCTTCCAGTCCCGCAGCGTCTCGATATGAGTTTTCCAGTCGCGTAAATTGTGAATCTGCATCAGGTCGATCTGGTCGACGCCGAAACGGCGCATCGACCGCTGCATTTGCGCAATGCCCTCGTTCTTGCCGTAGGTCCAGACCTTGGTCGCGGTAAACAGCCCGCGCGTGTTGCTTACGGCTTTCAACAACTCACCGGTAACCGCCTCGGCGCTGCCGTACATCGGCGAAGAATCGATCAACTGGCCGCCGTTATCGAAAAAAGCCTGCATTACTTCGACCAGGGGCGACTGCGCGGCGCTGTCGCTGTCGACATCGAAGGTGCGCGAGGTACCGAGGCCAATCACCGACAGCTGTTCTCCGCTGGAAGGAATAATTTTCTTGATCGGTGTTGCCTGTGACGTGGCGGCTGAAGCGGGCGCGAGCGTGCAAAAAAGCGCTGCGGCGCCGCTGGATTGTAAGAATCGACGGCGCGAGATGCCGCCTGTTGGTTCGTTCATATCAAGTCTCCGTTAGTACTCGATTCGCGGTTTTGACGCCGTTACTCGTTTTCCTGTACTGGTTGCCGAGGAAGATCCCGACCAGTGCCCACAAAAATGCCAGCGCGGCGGCAATCGCTGCAATCGAGCCCAGCCCCAGCCCGACACCCTGCGCCAGCCCGGTATAGGTCCATCCGGCGACGACGTCGCCGCCTCGGTAGACGACGATATCGATAACCGGCTTGGTTTTAAAGCGGGTTTCGCGTTCGACCCCGGTGAACAGCATCTCGCGGCCGGGGCGGGTAATGGCGTAGTTGCCGGCGCGCCGCACGATCTGCAGCGCCACCAGCAGCGCGAGCCCGGGAGCGACCGCCACCGCTATCCAGCCGAACACCATGATTACCGGCACCAGCGCCAGGGTGATCGCCAGCCCGAAGTGGGTCGCCAGCCGGCTGGTGGCAAACAGCGCGGTCAGGATTGCCAGCGAGTTGACGATCAAATCCATCATGCCCCAGTACTGCGCACGGGTTGCGCGGTCGTACTCGACCATGACGTTTTTAAGCTCGAAGTAAACGAAGGTGCTCATCATCGTGTAGAGCAGGATGAAAAGGCCGATACCGAGCAGGAAGCGGTGGCTCAGAAAATCGACGAAGCCGCCGAAGAAATCGCCCCCGATCGATTTCAACGAAGCAGGAGCTGCATCGTTGCCCGGGCTGCTCGCCGACATCGAGCGATGTTTATCCAGGTAGAAAATGATGGGCAGGATCAGCAG
>JAASSH010000090.1 GCA_021767985.1 Gammaproteobacteria bacterium
ATTCCGAGGGGGTGATGCAGTCCATCGGCGTGCTGCAGGATATTACCGAACAAAAGAATATCGAGCAGGAAATGCGCTACAAGGATGCGCTCGCCAACCAGGCCGAGGCAATCACCGATATTGGCCACTTTATCTACGACGAGATAAAGCAAAAATATCTCTACTCCAGCCCGGGCCTGGCGCGAATACACGGTGAAGCCACGGGCGAACTGGCGACGCGGAGCGTATCGCGGGAGGGGGATCTGGACGCGATCCATCCCGAAGATCGGCAACATGTGCGCAGAGCCTATGACAAGTTCCTGGCGGAAGGTGGTGACTGGCAGGTGGAATATCGTTTGCTGCGCGGCGATGGCGAGATCCGCTGGATTCGCGAACTGGGCAAGGCCTATCTGATTAACCACGGTATCCCGGAGCAGACCATCGGCGTGCTGCAGGATATCACCGGGCAGAAAAAGGCCGAGCAGGAAATCATGCGGGCCAAGGAGACGCTCGAGCAGCAGGTGGTCGAACGTACCCGGGAACTGGCCAACACGGTCAAGCAGTTGCAGGAGGAAATCGAGGAGCGTGAAAAAATTGCCGCCGAACTCGATTTCCTGGCCAACCATGACGCGCTTACCGGCTTACCCAGCCTGCGCCTGTGTAAAGACAGGCTGAACCATTCGCTGGCCGAGGCGCGCCGTAATCGTCAGACTTCAGCGGTAATGTTCCTCGACCTCGACGGTTTCAAGGCGGTCAATGATCAATACGGACATGAATTCGGCGATCTTTTGCTGAAAGTGACGGCGGATCGCATCCGCACCGAGATCCGCGAAACCGATACGGTTGCGCGCATTGGCGGCGATGAGTTCGTGATCATCCTTTCCAGCCTGCCCGAAAATGATATTGCCGAACGCATCGCAAGCAGCCTGATCGAGCACCTGGCGAAACCGGTTTCTATCGAAGAGGTAAGCGTCGCGATCAGCGCCAGTATCGGTATTTCTCTGTATCCTCAGGATGGCACGACGGCGGAAGAGCTGATTCGTTCCGCCGATGAGGCGATGTACCAGATCAAGCACCAGGGCAAGAACAATTTCGGGTTTTTCTCCCCCGCTAAACCGGGTAGCCCGGTTTAAAAAACTCGTAGTCATTCCTGGCAGCAGTTAAGCTCGCCGTTTGAAATCGGCTCGGAGCGACGCTGAGGTGTCACGCTATAAAACCAACAACCTGCTCGGCATCGGATTGATGATGCTGGCGATGCTGTTGTTCGAAGCCATGGATGCCGTCGCCAAGTGGCTGGTCGGAGCGGATATGTCGGCGATCCAGGTAATCGCGGTGCGCAGCTGGATCATCGTGTTACTAATCCCGCTGATTCTGGGCCTGCGGGGGGAGCTAGCGGAACTGGTTACGCGGCACCCGCTGCAGCACGCGTTGCGTGGCCTGGTCGGATTTTTTGCGCCGTTCGCGTTTTTCACCTCCCTCAAGACCCTGCCGTTGGCGGACGCTACCGTGGTCTTTTTCAGCGGTACCTTTATCCTGACTGCGGCCTCGGCGATATTTCTCAAGGAGCGCGTCGGCATTCATCGCTGGAGCGCGGTCGTGATCGGTTTCGCGGGGGTCGTGATCGCCATGAATCCTCGCGGAGACGGCCCGATCGTCTCTTACCTGCTGGTGCTGTGCGCAGCCACCATATACGCGATGATATTTATTTACGGCAAGCAACTGTCGAAACGGGATTCGGTAATTTCGCTGGTGTTTTCGCTGCAGCTGGGCATGGGCGTGGTAGCGACTGTCGCCTTGCCCTGGGTATGGGTGCCGCTCGACCTGGCGGCACTGGGTCAGTTGTTCGTGATGGCCGCGATCGCGCTGGTTGCACACTATGCCTTTGCCGCGGCCTTCGCGCGTGCCGACATATCGGCACTGACCCCGTTTGAGTATACTGCGCTGGTTTGGGCGACGATCATCGGCTACGCCGTCTGGGGCGATATTCCGTCTGCCGAAGTATGGACGGGTGCAGCGATCATTATTGGCTGTGGCCTCTACGTCGTTCACCGCGAATCGCTGCGTCACAGGGCCGGCAAAGCGCCTCGAGGGTAGCGCCAGTGTCGAGATCAATCACCAGGTCCGAGAGCATGACGGGATGAATCTTACTTCCAGCCTGGTTGTCGGGCACCGGGATCACCCGGTTCTGGGGATTGTCACCTTTGTCGGTAATCTGTTGCTGATGGCTCTGCTGAGTGCGGCGGTACGCGAGTTGATCCAGCGTGAATATCCGTTGAGCGAGGTGTTGCTGTTGCGCTACCTGTTCGCGAGCCTGTTCTTCTGGGTCATCCTGTTTTCGACTACCGGCCTGGCAGGACTCGTCACGCGCCGGCCACTGGATCACGCGATACGCAGTGTCAGCGGCGTCGTCAGTCTCGGCTTGCTGTACTTCGCGATAACCCGTATCCCGCTCGCCGACGCCACCGCACTGGCCTATGCGGCGCCGATTTTCATTACCCTGCTGTCTATTTTCCTGCTTGGCGAGGAGATCGGTCCGCGACGCTGGATGGCGGTGTTTACCGGGTTTTTCGGGGTGCTGCTGATTGCCAGGCCGGAAGCGGGTGGCTGGGATATCGGGGTTCTCGCCGCCGCTGCGTCGGCCTTCACCGGGGCGCTGGTGGCAATCTGGCTGCGCAAGCTCAGCAGCACTGAAAATCCGGTCGCGATCGGCAGCTTTTATAACAGTCTCGGTAGCCTGGTGTGCCTGGCCTGGGTGCTGATGACCGGCTGGTTGACGCCACGCGGCGACGACCTGCTGCTGTTTCTCGGTTTCGGCCTGGGATGCGGATTGCAGCAATGGTTGCTGACCGTTTCCTTCCGTTACGCCGAGGCCAGCCTGCTGGCGCCGTTCGAATACCTGGCGATGGTGTTCGCCGCGATCGTCGGTTATGTTTTTTGGGAAGAAGTACCGGTATTGACAACCTGGATCGGTGCCGCCGTGATCGCCGCGAGCGGCCTGTTCATTTTCAGGCGCCGGCAAAAGTCGCTGCAGGGCGACAAGCCGGTGGAGCCGGTGGTCATTGAGTAAGCTTCGCCTGACGCTGCCGGCATCGATGCTGGTCACCTTCGTACTCGGCTCGGTGCACGCGTTTTCGGTTTTTATCGTCCCGCTGGAAACCCGGCTGCAACTGCCGCGCTCCGAAATCAGCCTGATTTACTCGTTTGCGCTGGTTGCGCTGACGCTCGCCGTATTGCTCGGTTACCGTATCTATGGCCGGTTGCCGTCCTGGCTGCTGGTGTTACTCACCTGTCTGCTGGCCGCGGCAGGGTTACTGCTGGCCTCGTTCGCAACCAGCTGGTGGATGCTGTTCGCGGGCTATAGTCTCGCCTTCGGTTTCAGCAACGGCATCGGTTACGGCTACTGTCTGCAACTGGTCGGGCGGGTCATGCCGGAAATCAGGGGTTTCGCGATGGGCGCCGTGACCGCGAGCTACGCGGTTGGCTCGATCGTTTTCGCCCAGGTTTTTGCCTGGCGTATCGCGGTCGAATCGATGCAGTCCGCGTTGCTGACGATTGCCGCCTGTCTGGTTGCCTGCGGACTGCTGGCGGCTGCGATGCTGCACAGCGACGGCGCCAGCTATGGCCAGCCGCAAGCAAACGGGTCGCAGCCAGGCGGCATGATTGACCGGACCCGGGTTTCGCAGTTCTGGCTGGCATACATGACTGCCGTGTTTGCCGGGCTGATGGCAATCGGTCACGCCGCCGGCATTGCACTGTCTAAAGACGCCTCGATCGCGCTCGCCACGCTGGCGGCGATCACGATTGGCGTCGGCAGTGCGCTGGGCGGATTCGTCGCCGGCTGGCTGGTCGATCGCTGGCCGGTTAGACGCCTGCTGGTCGGGTTGCCGCTGATCGCCGCGGTAGCGCTGCTGCTGATCGGCATCGTCGAGGATGCTGGCGTGGTCGTTGCCCTGCTGTCGCTGGTCGGATTTTCCTACGGTTCGATTATTGCCGTTTATCCGGTTGCGATTGCCGGTTGTTTTGGCGAGCGCGGTCCGCAAGCCTATGGGCAGGTATTTACCGCCTGGGGTTTTGCCGGCCTGGTGGCGCCGTGGAGCGCCGGCCTGATTTACGATTTACGCGCGGGTTACGAGCTGGCAATGCTGATTGCCGCAACGATAGCGGTGCTGTCGGCGTTAAGCGCCGCCTTCTTCCGCTTCGAGCACGTCGCCGAGGGCCGCGCGGACTAGCTGCTGAAAGTACAGGGTGCCGGGTTCCTGGGTTGCCGAAAGCCGCCCCCCGGGATAGATCCCCGACGCCAGATTGCGCTGCACCAGCTCGCAGATACTGACGTCTTCATCCATGACCTGCTCGGAGTTGGGGCGAATCGTGGCGTTGTCGATACCCTGGGCGGCAGCCTTGTCCGCATTCGACCAGAACCAGCGGCGTATCTCGATAGAGTCCGCGGCCAGCGGCAACACGGTTTCGGCGTTGAACGCATAGTCGGCAAAATGCAGCAGTAATCCCGGAAACTTGTAAATCCAGAAGCCCTTGCCGGCACGGCTGTCGTCGTCGCCAGCGCTATAGCTGACATCGAAGCCGACAAACTCGCCATTGGCGTAGTTATCGATCCTGACCGACTCGCGCTGCATCGAGGAGCCCAGTGCCCGGTGCACCATGCCCACGTGATAACCCTCGCAGGAATTATCGCCATAGGTCTTCCAGTTAGCCCTTGCCGATTTTCGGGCCTCGCCATCGAACTGCATGCCATCGGTTGTATCGAAGCGCGCCGCGATCGACGGAATATCCCCCAGCCAGGTTTCGAGGTCGGGCGCGGCGTCATCGAGGCAGACGAAAACCAGCCCATTCCAGCTTTGCACCCGAACCGGCAGCAATCCCATCTGCGCTGGGTCGCCAACCGCGTCGGCCTCGAACCCGGGAGCCTTTAGCAACTCGCCCGAACAGGCGTAGCGCCAGCCGTGGTAGCGGCAGACGAAATCCCGGCAGTGACCCGTGCCGTCGAGCACCAGCGGCCCGGCGCGATGCCGGCACAGGTTGTAAAAACCGCGCAGGTCGCCGGCCTGGTCGCGGATAATGACCAGCGGCCACTTCATCAGGTTAAGCGCAAGATAATCGCCGGGCGCGGCGAGCGCGGCCTCGATACCGATCAGCCACCAGTGACTTCGAAAAACATGATTGCACTCGTAGCTGTAGATCTCGGTTTCATGGTAGTAGCGGTGTGGCAGTGTTGCGCTCATGGCTGAAGAGTATCGTCTCTGTTGCATTGATAGAGGGGATGATGTTCCAATCGAAGGCATGCCGCAACAATCAAATTTACTTGGCTGCCTGTGGATGCTGGCCGGCGGGCTGCTGTTTGTCGCCGTCACCGTGCTGGTACGTCACCTGGGTTCGGACATGCCGGCGGTCGAGGCCGCGTTTATCCGCTACCTGGTCGGGGTGGTGCTGTTGCTGCCGGTGATCTGGCGCATGCGCTGGCGCGGAATCCGGCCCGGCAGCTTCAAGCTGTACTTTTACCGCGGTCTGGTGCACGGCGTCGCGGTCATGCTGTGGTTTTATGCGATGGCGCGAATTCCGCTGGCGGAGGTAACCGCAATCGGTTTTTCGACGCCGGTTTTCACCGCGCTCGGCGCCATCCTGATTTTTCGGGAACAGGTCAGGGCGCGCCGTATGCTGGCAATCGCCGCGGGCTTCATCGGTACCCTGGTTATCCTGAGACCGGGTTTTCAGGCAATCGAGGCCGGCTCGCTGGCGCAATTGACCGCGGCCTTGTTTTTTGCCGGGTCGTTCCTACTGGCGAAAAAAATGACGCAGCGCGAGAGTTCGGGCGACATCCTGGTAATGTTGACGATATTTTGCACGCTGGCTCTGCTGCCCGGCGCTATCTATTACTGGCGACAACCGACGCTGATAGAAGTCGGCTGGCTGGCGCTGGTCGCTGTTTTTGCGACCGCCGGGCATTACGCGATTACACGAGCGATCTCGTATGCCCCGCTGACTGTGACACAGCCGCTATCGTTCCTGCAACTGGTGTGGGCGATCCTGTTTGGCTACTGGCTATTCGACGAAGTCCCGGATAGCTGGGTCGTTGCCGGCGCCTTGATGATCGTGGGTGCGGTTAGCTATCTTGCGCACCGCGAAGCCGTGGCGGCGCGTCGCAGCAGAATCCAGGCGGCCGCTTCGTCGCCGGGTTAGCGGGCCCCGTGCTGGCGCTTAGTTCGCGCCCGCGGCTTGCAGAATTTGAACCATGTCGTGGTAGCCGTAGTTGCGCGCCAGTTGCAGCGGCGTCGAGCCGTGCCCATCCGGCAGGTTAACGTCGGCGCCGGCTTCGACCAGGGCTTTCAGTGTCGCCGTATGCCGGGCTCCGCCATCCCCCAGCACGATGGATTCGATCAACGCGGTCCATTTCAGATTGTTGACGTGGTCGAGCGGTGCGCCCGCATCGATCAGGGTTTGCACGATCTCCACGTGCCCGAGATGGGCCGCGGCGATCAGCGCGGTTCCCTGGTAGCGACTGGTTATGTTGCCGGGTTTACAACCCAGCTGCAGCGAGAGGCGCAGCGTTTCGAGATCGTTGGCGACCGCGGCGATGGTCAGGATGTCGTAATAATCGCTTTCGAGTGCATTCGCATCCGCGCCGGCGGCGACCAGCCTGCGCATCGCCGCATGGTTTCCACGATAAGCAGCGACATGCAGCGCGCTGCGGCCGTGGGCGTCGCGCTGATCGATATTCGTCGTCGACTCCAGCGCCTGCGCGAGAGCTTCATCATTCTGCTGCACCACGGCGCGAAACAGGCCCGAGTAGCTGGTTAGCTCGAAGTCGGAGGGCGGGGTTTGCGCGACAGCGCTCGACAGCCAGCCGAGACCGATCAGCAGCGCGGCCAGCCGGCATGACTGCAGGCTACCGCGGGTCGGCAAGGTCGGCTGTACCGACATGTCAAAGCGCCGAGTCCAGCGCACGCAGTATGCGGTCGACCTCATCCTGGTTACCGTAATGCACCAGCGACAGGCGAATCACGCCATCGTCCGGATCGATGCCGAGATCGGAAATCAGCCGGTGCGCGTAAAAGTTGCCGTGCTCGGTACCGATACCGGCGTCCTGTAACTTGCGCGTCAGCTCCGCGGCGCTTTGCTTGAGCGGTCTGAAGGCGATCGTGGGCGCGCGGTCGTTATCGCGGGTGTGAGTTTTACCGAGCAGTCGCAGATCGGCGCGATGCTGGATAAAATCGAGGATTGGCGCTGCCAGTTCGTTCTCGTGTTGCAGTACCAGCTGATGGATTTCGTCGAGGCGCGCGTTGCTGCTTTTATCGCTGGCGCCGAAGTGATGGCGGTGCAGTTCGTCGAAATAATCCAGCACCCCGGCACAGCCCGCAACCTGCGCATGCTGCGGCCCCGCGGGATTGAAATCCTTGGCCGGGTTGCCGCTGTTGAAATAATGTGCCTGCGAGGTCATGTCACCATGGATGTCCTGGTTGATATACATCAGGCCCTGGTGCGGACCGTACACCTTGTACAGGCTGAACGCGTAACCGTCTACCCCGAGCGCTTTCATATCGCAAATATGGTGTGGCGCGTAGG
>JAASSH010000091.1 GCA_021767985.1 Gammaproteobacteria bacterium
CCGGCCAGGTTGTCCACCAGGCCGCGCGCGCCTACTCCTTTTCCGGCGAAAGAGAGCGCAAGTACCGCGGTTACATTTCGACCTGGGAGGGCGATCCCGGCAGCGATTTAACCTCAGGAATCATGGTCAATTACAACGGCGGTTTCGAGGCGCGCAACTTGAAAAGCACTGAACTTCACGGCGATGCCGATTTCCGCGACGTCGAGCGCTTTCTGGAGCAGGCCGAGCAAGTCTGGCCCGGAATCAGCGCCGAATATCAGCCCGACATGGCGCTGGTATCGAACTGGATCGACGATCCCCTGGCCAGAAGCGCGTTTACCTCGCCGGCGGTCGGCACCATGACATCCTGGTGGGGCGCGCAGTGGGAGTCTGATCCGGATCTGTACCCTGCCGAGGCCAATATCTACTTCGCCGGCGAAGCCTACGACGCGGAGTACTGGTCTTACATGAACGGCGCGATCCTGTCGGGCGAGCGCGTGGCGCAGGAAATTCAGCAGAATTACTGACCCGTAACCCGGGATATCCACGACTCCCTCGACGATGGCAGGCCCCATGATCTTTCAAAGAACATGGGGCCTGCTCTCCACTTACCAATGCCCGCCAATAAACAGGCGTCGCTAACGGCGACGAGCGCTTAACTGCCAGCCTGCAATGGGGTTATAATTCGGCGCTCTTCAAACTCGAGCGAATACTGAAATGGCGGAAACTCCTTCAACCATGCTGGGTATCGGCACCCAGGCTCCCGATTTCACCTTACCCGAACCGGCTAGCGGCAACAGCGTGAGTCTTGCCGACTTTGCCGGCAAGCCGCTGCTCGTGGTTTTTTCCTGCAATCACTGCCCCTACGTGCTGCATATCCTCGATTCCTTTACCGGCTTCGCCAACGAAGCGCAAACACGCGGCCTCGGCGTGGTCATGATCAGTGCCAACGATGTCGCCGGGTACCCGGCTGACGGTCCCGAAAAGATGGCGGCGCTGGCGCACGACAGGGGCTTCGAGTTTCCCTACCTGTACGACGAATCGCAAAAGGTCGCGATGGCTTACCGCGCCGCCTGTACCCCGGATTTCTTCCTGTTCGATCAGAACCATCGACTGGTGTATCGCGGACAGTACGACGGCTCGAGGCCAGGCAACAATGTCGCGGTCGACGGCCGCGATATGCGCGCGGCGGTAGATGCGTTGCTCGCCGGCAGCGAAATTGCCGGCGATCAGATACCCAGCGTGGGTTGCAATATCAAGTGGCGCGCTGGCAACGAGCCCGATTATTTCTAAGATTCTGCTCTCGATTCGGCTGGCAGCTTAGAGGCTGATATCGATCTCAGTACCGGCCTGCAGCGCTGCCAGCATCTTCTTGAGCTGGTGCAAATCGAGTTCGTGATCCTTGCCGCCGCCGAACATGTTGCCAAATTCCGCGATCATGTCATTCAGCTTGTTATTGGCGGCCGACAATTCGTCGCGTAATTCGTCGTTTTCGTTGCGCAAGCTTGCGATCTGCTGATGCTTGTCCTGATCCCCGGGCGATACCGTCTCGACGCGCGGCTGCAGGCACTTGTAGGATTCGATCAGTTTGTTCAGCGCCATGTCGAGCGTTCCGATATGAGCACTCTTGCCACGCTTGAGGCTGGCGATCAATAACCGGGTGAATTCGTTCTCATGCTGCTCGATGTTATCTAATGCACTACTCAAGTCCTGGCCCTCGAGACGATAAACCGT
This sequence comes from Gammaproteobacteria bacterium, assembly GCA_021767985.1. Lineage (GTDB taxonomy): Bacteria > Pseudomonadota > Gammaproteobacteria. The sequence goes on from JAASSH010000091.1 coordinate 1,714, forward strand.
CTGCAGCATGGCTTCGGTTTGCTCGGCCCTCTGCTCCCTGCCGCGACTGAATCGAGCCGCGAGTTCGCGCACGGCCTCTCCCCTGCGACGCAGCCTGAATGCGGCAATCAGTATCCACAGCAAAATCAGGCACAGCAGCAGGACGAAACCCTCGACCAGCAGTATGAAATAGATCGCATTGACTTCAAGCACTGATTTCCTCGTCTTCGAGTAGCAACGCATCGGTCGCGTTTCTGCGCCGCATGATCAGCCAGCCACCGAGCAGCAGCAGCATCAGGAAAACGTTCACCGCAACCACCACGATCCCGACCATGCGCCAGTCAGTACCCCGGTCCGTTGCGGCCTTCTCGTTCGTGGCTGATGCCGGCCCGGCCCCGGTAACATCCGTCTGTGCGGTTGGCGGTTCGCGATAAACGCCCAGCATCGAGAAGCTGCCAAGATCGATATCGTAGATTTCGGTGGCATGGTTTTGTGCCGAGACCGTGATATGGGCGCGGTACAGACCGGCCTGGCTGGTCTCGACGCGCGCCCGGTGCCAGCCCAGGGAGTATTCCAGACCGAGACTATCGCGCGCGCCGTCGGGAGCCTCGATATCGACATTGGCAACCATACCATCGGGCTTCAGATATTCTTCGCGCGCACGCAGTTTCAACTCGTATACCCCCGCCTGGGTTTGCGGCTCGATCCTGACCTCGACCGGCCACAGCACCTGCATGTCGAAACGCTTGCTGCGGTTAAATGTGCGGCTGTCCGCCGAGACGATAAAACTGTGCGCGCCCTCGGCAAGTTTCTGATCCAGCGAGTAAATATACTGGCCCTTGTCTTCACGCTTGCTGGTGTGCACCAGTGGATACTTCTTTTCGTTACCGTCGACATCGATATGGGTAAGCTCGAAATCGACAAAACGCAGAAAACTGTTCTTGCGGATTTTCTTGTCGCGGTTGAACAATTCGGCGGCCACGCTGTGCATATCGCGCGGACTACCGTAGGCGGGCAGGCCCTCGACCGCGAGTTTCAGGTCGGTGACCACCATCAAACGGTTGTCGGGATCCATTTCGGCATCGATCCGCCAGGTCCCGGCTTCGGGGTTCTTGACGGTAATCAAATCGTAGCCCTGGTCGCTGCGCCAGCGTGATCCGCGCGGCTTTTGCGCACTGATCGCGGGGCTGTCCGGCGGAATCAGGATCGTTGGTTGACTGTCGGCCTTGCGGAATACCAGCAAAGTCATTTCCCTGATACTGGCGTCTATCGGGAACTCCTTGCCCCTTAGGGCCACCGTATCGGGTTTACTGGCGCGTTCGAACATTCTGTAAAATACTTTCTGCAACTCGGAAGCGGTCCGGGCGATTGCAAACGATCCGCCGGTCTCGAGCGCCAGTTGTTTCAGCAGCACCTCGTCGGTCGCATCCGACAGCGCGATCGAGTGAACCTCCGCACCCGCCTTCTTCAAGGCCTGCAGGCTTGTTGTCAAAACCTGGTTGCGCGACTTTTCGTTTTTCGCAGGATCTTTCGACACGTCGACTTTCCCGTCTGTCAGTAACAGCAGGATTCGCTTGCGTCCGGGATCAGGCTTGTCCCAGCCGACGCGGGCCCGCGCCAGTGCACTCTCGATATTGGTCAGCAGGGCATTGGAATGAATCTTGTCGGCGCCGAGATCGGCCTGCTGACGCCAGCGATCGTTGACCTCGCCCCATTTCACGGCCATGTCGACGTACTTGCCGAAAATCCAGACGCCGGCACGGGATCCACTCGGTATCAGCCCGTTGATCAGTTTTAAAGCCGGCACGCGCAGGTTTTGCGGATCGGTTTTTTTCATGCTGCCGGAGACATCGATGACGACCCGAAAGTCGTAAACGGCTGCAGCTGCCATGACGTGACCCGGAAACAGTATCGCGAGCAGCACTAGCGGTAGACAAAGACGTTGACGCATTGGTATAAGAAACAGTTATTTACAGCGTATTTATCGGCCGCAATCGGAACTTCTGAACAATTTATAGAGCCTTATTGAATATGGACTTACAATCCACTCACTTAACGGCAGTCAAAGGAAGCCGGTAATGCCCGCCAACCCCGACAATCCGCAAATCAATACCCGAGTCTACGACTTTTGCGTCAAGGCCTTTCGCACCACCAAGAAGCTGCTCAAGCTCAATATCAAGCTGCACCAGGACGGCAGCGGTGAAAACGATACGGTACACCAGGGCAATATTTTCCTGTTCAACCATTTTGCGCGCTTCGAGACTTTTATCCCGCAATACCTGATTGCCGAGTCCACCGGCGCCTACTGCCGCTCGGTCGCCGCGGCGGAATTTTTCGCGGGCGACGAGCGTTTTAGCCAGTTTCTCTACTCGATCGGTGTTGTACCCAACGATTTGCCAAACCTGTTCCCCTTCCTCGCGCGAGAATTGCTGCATGATCGGAAGTTGATCGTGTTTCCCGAAGGCGGCATGGTCAAGGACAAGCGCGTGATCGATCACCGCGGTGAATACAGCGTGTTTTCCCGAACGGCTAACGAACGCCGCAAGCATCATCGTGGTTCCGCGGTTATCGCGCTGGCGCTGGATGCGTTTAAAACCGCGTTAATGCACGACTACGCGGCGGGTCGCTACGACCGGGTCGAGCGCTGGGCCGAGCAACTGGATTTCAACGACGTCGAGCATCTGATGATGCAGGCGGTCAAGCCCACGGTTATCGTGCCGAGCCATATTACCTTCTACCCGATCCGGGTCAGCGACAATATCCTGCACCAGGCTGCGCGCCTGTTTAACCGGGGCATCAACAAGCGCTTTGCCGAGGAATTAATCATCGAGGGCAACCTGCTGTTCAAGGATACCGATATGGATATCCGCTTCTCGACTCCGATCGTCGCCGGCGACTACTGGCGCTGGTGGGAAAAGCGCTTGCTGCCAAACGTCGTGCATCGCTTTGAATCGCTGGACGAATTGTTCGCGCTCAAACCCAAACCGGGACACTGGGGCGGCCGGATACACGCCATCGGCATGAAGGCGAAATCCAGCAAGCTGCGCGATGCCTACATGCACTCGATGTACGAGGCTGTCACCATCAATCTCAGCCACATCGCGTCGCTGATCGTACTGCGACTGTTTCAGCGCGAGTTGCGTCGCATCGATTGCGGCCGCTTTCACAAGATGCTCTACCTCAGCATCAAGCTGTTACAGCATTCGAGCTACGATTTGCATCGCAGCCTGCGTAATCCCGAAGAGTACGGTGCCATCATCAACCGCGGTAGCAGCCGGCTCGAGCAATTTCTGAAGACCGCCGAAAACATGAAACTGCTGCACGTGGAACAGGGTGAGTACGTGCTCGACAAAAAACTGATCGACGATTTCGAAATCGATGAAGTGCGCACCGAGAATCTCATCAGCGTGTACGCCAACGAAATCAGTCCGCTGTCCAAGGTTACCCGGATTATCGAGAACGCGATCGCTCGTACTGACAAGGTCGGCGCACGCGAGCTGGCCGATTATCGATTCAACGACCAGCTGCTTGCCTATAACTGGGATTACAACCGGTTTCAGCGCGAGCGTTACCAGGAGATTAACGAGCAACAAACCCAGAACGCCGACGCCAACTGGTACTTCCTGAAGTCAAAAAGCAAGTCCGCGAGCGCGGTACTGTTGATACACGGATTCCTGTCGAGCCCGGCGGAGCTGAGAAGCCTGGGTGAGCGTCTGCATGCCGACGGCCATCACGTACTCGGGGTGCGGCTGAAGGGTCATGGCACCTCGCCCTGGGATTTACGCAGCCGCAGCTGGCATGACTGGGCCGCCTCGGTAGAGCGCGGCTATGACATCGTCAAGGCCTACAGCCAGTCGGTACATATCGTCGGCTTTTCGACTGGCGGGCTGCTGGCGCTGAACCACGCGGCGAATCATCCCAATCGTCGCATAAAATCGGTCTGCAGCGTGTCGGCACCGGTACATTTTCGCAACAAGAACATGGTTTTTGTGCCACTACTGCATCACGCCAATCGGCTGGTGAGCTGGGTTACCGAGGAGGGCCTGGTCCCGTTTCGTCCCAATGAGCCGGAGAACCCGGACGTCAACTATCAGCACATCCCTATCAGGGCACTATACCAGTTACAGCAACTTATCAACCACTTATCCGAAGATAGCATCACGATCGCAGCAGATGTTCACCTTTTCCAGGGAGATAGCGACCCCGTGGTCGATCCGGCCAGCGTTAGAACCCTGGAACAACTGATACAGTCGGAGAACAAGCAGGTCACGATGCTTGAAAGTGACGTTCATGGCGTCATTTATCGCAATATCGACGACGTCCAGCAGAAAATTTGCGCTTCACTTCTATAATCAGTTTAATGTCAGCCACTAGCTCTACAGTGACTCCAGCTTCAAGGCTAAGATACGGCTAATGCACCATCCTACTCGCCTCCTTATATATGGCTTCACCATCGTCATCCTGTTGATGATAGCGCTGGCCTTTATCGCCTTTCATTCGAGTAGTGTCAGCAACCGAGACGTCAATCTCCAGGTTGCGCGCCAGCTGGAAAAGATAAATCTGGTCAATGAGCTCTCGACCATTATTCAAAGCCGTACCCGCTTCATGCAGTCCATGCTGCTGCACGACGAACAATTCATCGAGGACGAATCCTGGCCCAGCTTTAATCGCCTGAGAGGCTCCTACAACGAAACCCGTGAACGACTGATGCCGATGCTGGCGCCGCGCGAACGAGAAATCATGGAGGCGATCGACCGCCTCGACCGCGACATCAGCGACCTGAACCGGCAGGTTTCGGTGCTGTTCCTGAACGGCAGCCGCGACGAAGCCAGCAAGGTACTATTGCAGGAAGTATTGCCCAAGACGGCTCCGTTACTGTCGCACCTCTCCGAACTGACGCAGGCGCAACGCATGGATGTGCAAAAAGCGCTGCTGCTGTCGAGCAGTGATGCCGAGGCGAGCCGCACCCAGATCGCCATATTCTCGGTATTCGCGGTACTGGTCAGTTTGACCGTTACCTGTATTGCGATCTGGTATGGGCGCAAGCTTTCTGGCCAGTTACAGGACATGAACAATTATCTCGAACAGAAAATTTACGAGCGCACCGAATCGCTACTCGATACCCAAAAGGAACTGCTGGAAGACAATAACGAGCTGACGCGCATGGCCCTGACCGACAGCCTGACCGGATTGTCGAACCGAACCCATATGAACCAGATCCTGCACAAGGAATACTCGCGCTTCGAGCGTCACAACCAGCGCTTCGGCATCATCATGCTCGACATAGATCACTTCAAGAGCGTCAATGACAACTTCGGGCACGATACCGGCGACGCCGTGCTGAAGAAGCTGGCGATGATCTTCGAGAACGCGATACGCACCAGCGATTTTATTGCCCGCTGGGGCGGCGAGGAATTCCTGATTTGCTGCACCACGATCGAAGAAGACGACTTGCTGCCGATCGCCGAAACCATTCGTCAACTGGTGGCCAGCACCGAGTTCGACAACGTTGGCCAGATAACCGCCAGCCTCGGTTGCGCCGCGATCGTCAAGGGCGAAACCATCGGCGAATTGATCAAGCGCTCCGACATCGCGCTCTACGAGGCCAAGAACAACGGCCGCAACATGACGGTGGTGTCCGAATTCACCGATCTGTCGCTCCCGGGTCAGGCCTAGTTCGCCTGCCTAGTCGATGGAATGCAGCTCGACTTCGTGATTCGGTCCACGGCTGAACCATGCGTGGTGCACGCGCTCGGTACCGTGCTCGTAAAACAGTTTCAGGCTGTGGGTTACTACCGGAAAAGCCAACTCTTCCCAGGGAATTTGCTGTTGGGTAAACA
>JAASSH010000422.1 GCA_021767985.1 Gammaproteobacteria bacterium
CACCATCAAGTTCTTCCTCTATACCTTCTTCGGCTCGGTATTCATGCTGGTGGCGCTGATCTACATGTACCTGGAGTCGGGCAGCTTCGGCATCCTCGATTTTCACCGCCTGCCGCTCGGCATGACCGAGCAGGTGCTGATTTTCCTCGCTTTCCTGGTGGCCTTCGCGGTCAAAGTACCGATGTGGCCGGTGCATACCTGGCTGCCAGATGCGCACGTCGAGGCGCCGACCGGTGGCTCGGTTATCCTGGCGGCGATCATGCTGAAGATCGGTGGCTACGGATTCCTGCGCTTTAGCCTGCCGATAACACCGGACGCCAGTGCCGAACTCGACTGGCTGATTATCACGATGTCGCTGACCGCGGTGGTGTATATCGGTTTCGTCGCCCTGGTGCAGCGCGATATGAAGAAGCTGATCGCCTATTCGTCGATCGCGCATATGGGTTTCGTAACCCTGGGTTTCTTCATCGTGTTCCGCATCGTTAACTCGGGTTACGGCGAGCAGGGCGCCGCGCTGGCGCTGGAAGGCGGCATGGTGCAAATGGTGTCGCACGGATTCATTTCAGGGGCGCTGTTCCTGTGCGTCGGCGTCATGTACGACCGCATGCATAGCCGTCAGATTGCCGATTACGGCGGAGTCGCCAATACGATGCCGGTGTTCGCCGCCTTCATGGTTTTCTTCGCGATGTCGAATGCCGGGCTGCCGGGCACCTCGGGTTTTGTCGGTGAGTTCATGGTGATCCTGGCGAGCTTCAAGGCCAGCTTCTGGATTGCCTTCCTTGCGGCGCTGACCTTAATCCTGGGCGCCGCCTATACCCTGTGGATGGTCAAACGCGTGATCTACGGTGAGGTTGCCAACGACAATGTCGCCGCGCTGACCGATATCAACAAGCGTGAATTCCTGTTCCTGGCGATACTGGCGCTGGCGGTACTGGCCCTCGGCCTGTGGCCCGACCCGCTGGTCGAAGTTATGCACCCGACGATCGATAACCTGCTCAATCACATTGCGAATCCGAAGATATGACCGCCGATTTCGTACAGCCTGATTTAATACCGGCACTGCCCGAGATGGTAATGCTGGCGATGACTTGCCTGGTGCTGCTGGTCGATCTGTTTCTGCCGCAGGAAAAACGCGGCTTCACGCTGTTGCTGTCGGTAGCGACACTGGCGCTGGTGATCGCGGCCGTGATCGCGGTTGCACCGACCGGTGCGGTCAGCAGTTTCGGCGGATCCTTCGTGCTCGACCAGTTGGCGGTGGTGCTCAAGATTGCAACCTGCGCCGTCACCATCCTGGTGTTCGTCTATTCACGCGATTACCTGGCCGACACCGGTATTTACAAGGGTGAGTACTATGTGCTCGGGCTATTCGCCACGCTTGGTATGATGGTCATGATATCGGCGCATTCTTTCCTGCTGGTATATCTCGGACTCGAGCTGTTATCGCTGTCGCTTTACGCGATGATCGCGTTCAACCGCAACTCGCTGTCCGCTTCGGAATCGGCGATGAAGTACTTTGTGCTCGGTGCCATGGCTTCCGGTTTGCTGCTTTACGGTATTTCGATCTTCTACGGTATTACCGGCACGCTCGATCTCAACCAGGTGGGAATTGCGATTAGCGCGGAATTTGCGCTGCATCCGGTTGCCCTCGGTTTTGCGCTGACCTTCATCGTGGTCGGCCTGTCGTTCAAGCTGGGCGCCGTGCCGTTTCATATGTGGCTGCCCGATATCTACCAGGGTTCGCCGACTTCGGTGACGCTGTTCATCGGTACGGCCCCCAAGATTGCCGGCTTTGCGATGGCGATCAGGCTGCTGGTCGACGGGCTCGGTGAGTTACAGGTCGACTGGTCGCAGATGCTGCTCGCGCTGGCAATCGCTTCGATGGCGATCGGAAACATCATCGCAATCGCACAGACCAATTTCAAACGCATGCTGGCCTATTCGACCATTTCCCATGTCGGTTTCATACTGCTCGGCATTTTGTCGGCCACCGCCAACGGTTACGCTTCGGCGATGTTTTATACCATCACCTATGCAATCACCGCCTCGGTCGCGTTCGGCGTGCTGCTGGTATTGAATCGCAAGGGCTTCGAGGCCGAGAATATCAGCGACCTGTCGGGACTGAACGATGGCAATCCCTGGTATGCGGCGCTGCTGGCGATCGCGATGTTCTCGATGGCCGGGGTGCCGCCCACGGTCGGTTTTTATGCCAAGCTCAGCGTGCTGCAGGCGGTGGTGCAGATCGACATGATCTGGCTCGCCGTGGTCGCGGTGCTGTTCTCGGTCATCGGTCTGTTTTACTATCTGCGCGTGATCAAGGTCATGTATTTCGACCAGCCGCTTCCCGAACAGACTACCACCATCCAGGAAGCCCTCGACGTCAAGCTGCTACTGAGCGCCAACAGTCTCAGCCTGATACTGCTGGGCATGTTCCCGTCGACGTTGATGGCCTATTGCATTCTTTCATTTAGCTAGCATAACCCCTTGTAAAATCTGCCCAACCTAGCTATTATTCTGCGCCTCTGATGCGGGGTGGAGCAGCTTGGTAGCTCGTCGGGCTCATAACCCGAAGGTCGTAGGTTCAAATCCTGCCCCCGCTACCAACTCTTCGAGAGTGGCTCAGAGATCAAATTTAACTGGCTATAGATGGAACTAATCCAGAAGCAGTCAGTAGTCAGTTAAAAGGCCCGTTTGGGCCTTTTTTATTGGTTTTCTGGAGGCGATACAGTTGCAGGATTTAACGCCGCTTTTCGAACCGGTGATCGAGTCGATGGGTTACGAACTGGTCGGGGTCGAGTTCGTGGGTGGCGGTGGCCACGGTACCTTGCGTGTGTACATCGATCGCGACGAAGGTGTCAGCATCGACGATTGCGCGTCGATAAGCCACCAGATTAGCGGCATTCTCGATGTCGAGGAGCCGATCAAGCAGGCCTACGACCTCGAGATATCGTCGCCGGGTATCGATCGCCCGCTGTTCAAGCTGGCCGATTTCGAGCGTTACGTCGGCAGTACCGCGAAGATCAAAATGGCGGTTGGCGTCGACGGACGCAAGAATTTCAAGGGTCGGTTACAAGGTGTTGCCGATGCGAAAATGGTAGAGATAGAGGTAGACGGCGAAGTTTTCAGTCTGCCTTATGCCGATATAGCCAGGGCTAACCTGGTCGGCGAGTTATGAATCGGAAGCCGTGCCAGGGACAGCAGGGCCCAAGTAGA
>JAASSH010000423.1 GCA_021767985.1 Gammaproteobacteria bacterium
ACCAGTCCAAGACCGCATCCTGCCACGGGATCAATCGCGGCACCCTGCGCAAGAAACTTAAGCAATACCATATCGAACCTTAATACTGACCGCAGATCGATTGGTTATAATATCGCTTTAATCATTACCTACACGGATACTTTATGCCCCAGGCTATTCGCCGCGCGCTGATCAGCGTCTCAGATAAAACCGGCATCGTCGAACTGGCTCAGACTCTCAACAACAGTGGCGTCGAATTACTGTCGACTGGCGGCACAGCAAAGCTGATCGCCGATGCCGGCATCGCGGTCACCGAAATTTCCGATCACACCGGCTTCCCCGAGATGATGGCAGGTCGTGTCAAAACCCTGCATCCGACAGTGCACGGCGGCATTCTGGGGCGACGCGGCATCGACGACGAGGTAATGCGGGATCACGGTATCGCACCGATCGACCTGGTTATCATTAACCTCTACCCGTTTCAGCAAACCGTAGCCAACCCGGATTGCAGCCTCGAGGATGCAATCGAAAATATCGACATCGGTGGCCCGGCAATGGTGCGCGCCGCTGCCAAGAATCACGCCAGCGTAACGATTGTGGTCGATCCCGACGACTACCCGACGCTGCTGCAGGAAATGGCCGCCGACAGCAGCGTTAGCGACGCTACCCGGTTTTCACTCGCGATCAAGGCATACGAGCATACGGCGCAATACGATGGCGCCATCGCCAACTACTTCGGCCGCATGGTGCAGAACAGCGAGGACCAGGCGTTTCCGCGCACCCTGAATCTGCAATTCCGCCATGCCCAGTCGATGCGCTATGGAGAGAATCCGCACCAGGCGGCTGCTTTCTACCGCGCCGATGGCAGCACCGAGGCCAGCGTTGCCAGCGCGCGACAATTGCAGGGCAAGGCGCTGTCGTTCAACAACATCGCAGACACCGATGCGGCACTCGAATGCGTGAAACAGTTCGAGGCGCCCTGCTGCGTTATCGTCAAGCATGCCAATCCCTGCGGCGTCGCGCTGGCGGATAACATCCACGATGCCTACCAGCGCGCTTTCAGCACCGACCCGGAATCGGCCTTCGGCGGCATTATTGCTTTCAATCGCACGCTCGACGCCGACACTGCAAGGGCGATCATCGAGCAGCAGTTCGTCGAGGTCATCATCGCGCCGGCGGTCGAAGATGACGCCTCGGCCGCGGTGGCGAGCAAGGAGAACGTGCGCCTGCTGTGCTGCGGCCAATGGGAACAATTCGATACCCGCCACGATTACAAGCACGTCAACGGTGGATTGCTGGTGCAGGAAGCCGACCAGGCGCTGTACCAGGGACTCGAAGTGGTCAGCGAGGTCAAACCCGGTGAGCAGCAGATGCAGGATATGGTTTTCGCCTGGCAGGTTGCCAAGTTTGTCAAATCGAACGCTATTATTTACGCGCGCGACCAGATGACGATCGGCGTCGGCGCGGGCCAGATGTCGCGCATCAACAGCGCACGCATCGCCGCGATCAAGGCCGAACACGCCAAGCTTGAGGTTGCAGGTTCGGTGATGGCGTCGGACGCCTTCTTTCCGTTTCGTGACGGCATCGATGCCGCCAACGAGGCCGGTATCAGGGCAGTTATCCAGCCGGGCGGATCGATGCGCGATGACGAGGTTATCGCGGCCGCCAACGAGCACGGCATGGCCATGGTTTTTACCGGCATGCGGCATTTTCGACACTAGCTGACGGGATAATTCGATGAAGCTGTTAATCGTTGGAGGCGGCGGACGCGAACATGCGCTGGCCTGGAAGGCGGCGCAGTCGCCGTTGGTGACCCGGGTTTACGTAGCGCCTGGTAATGCCGGCACCGACCTCGAAGACGGCATCGAAAACGTCGCTATCGGCGCCGAGGATATCGACGCGCTGCTCGAGTTTGCAACCGCAAATGGTATCGGACTGACTATCGTCGGTCCCGAGGCCCCGCTGGTTGCCGGCATTGTCGACCGCTTCGAGGCGTCCGGCCTGAAGATTTTCGGACCCAGCGCGAGCGCGGCCCAACTCGAAGGCTCCAAGACCTTCACCAAGGACTTCCTCGCCCGCCACCAGATTCCGAGCGCGGCCTACCAGAGTTTTACCGAGATCGACGCGGCCTGCGACTATGTCGACCGCCATGGCACCCCGATCGTGATCAAGGCCGACGGTCTCGCCGCCGGCAAGGGCGTCATCATCGCGCAAACCCGGGCCGAGGCCGAAACCGCGATTCGCGACATGCTGGCCGGCAATCGTTTCGGCGAAGCCGGTCACCGGGTCGTGATCGAATCGTTTCTGCCGGGTGAAGAAGCCAGCTATATTTGCATCGTCGACGGCGAGCAGGTGCTGCCGATGGCCAGCTCGCAGGACCACAAGGCGCGCGATAACGGCGATCTCGGTCCCAACACCGGAGGCATGGGAGCCTACTCCCCGGCACCGGTGCTGAGCCAGGAGATCGAGGCCCGGGTAATGCGCGACATCATTCTTCCCACGGTCCGGGGCATGCAGACAGAAGGCAATCGCTATCGCGGATTCCTTTACGCAGGCCTGATGATCGGGGCCGACGGCAGCGTTAGCGTGCTCGAATACAATTGCCGCTTCGGCGATCCTGAAACCCAGCCGATCATGATGCGCCTGCAGTCCGACCTGGTCGAACTCTGCCTGGCGGCCTGCGACGGTAAACTGGAAGGCGAGACCATACAGTGGGATCAACGCGCCAGCCTCGGCGTGGTGATGGCGGCAGCGGGCTATCCCGATAGCTATGCAAAGGGCGAGGCGATCGAGAATATCCCGCCAGAGACGGATAACGGCAAGGTATTCCACGCCGGCACGACGCGCGATGCCGACGGCAAAATCCTGTCAAACGGCGGCCGCGTGTTATGCGCCGTCGGGCTGGGTGACGACATCGCTGACGCGCAACGCCAGGCCTACGCCATCGTCGAAAAAATAGCATGGGATTCTGCCTACTACCGCACCGATATCGGCTTCAAGGCACTGTGATTAGCTTATAGAAAGCTTTCCTGGTAGCCGCTTCCCAGCGACGAGCTAAACCGCCCCTGATGCCCGATCTCTGAATTTCGGCATCGATTAGCCGCTACCACCTGCGGATTCGCAAACCTGCTCCAAATCCTGGGTGGACGGTAATTTTCAGCCGGTTTCGGACTCCTGAGTATCTAACCTTGCGAAATTTGACAAGTCTCTCCGGTTACCTGCATGACT
>JAASSH010000424.1 GCA_021767985.1 Gammaproteobacteria bacterium
GCGCCTGGAGCAACTCAACAAGGACTATGGCACCCGCATAATCGTGGCCGACAGCACGCTGGCACAGGTCCCGCAGGGGCTGTTTGAATTTCGTGAACTGGGTGAAGTCTCGGTGCGCGGTTTGAATCGACCTGTCAGAATCTATACGCTCGATTAGTGGGGCGGCTGACCATGCCGTATTGCGGCGCTACTGTTGCTGTTTGATCAACTCGAAGTAACGCGCCAGGTTAGACCGCGCCTGGGCTTCCAGGCGCTCGGCAAAGTAATCCGACAGATAGAAACGCTCTTTTTCAAGCAGGCAGGATTGAAAGTCTGTCTTTTTTTGGAAATATTCGGCGTCGCTCAGATGGGCGCTTTCTCGACGCAGGTTTTTGCTGTCCTGCAGAAACGCTTCCCAGGACGAACCGAAACTCGACAAATCGATATCCACCATATACACGGCATCGCTGTCTTCCAGCGAACTGCCATCGTGCAGCGTTGCCATGATCAATCGCTTGACCAGTCCACGGGTCGCCGCGTCGTGAACCCCATCGGATAAATCGAGATAGAGTTCGGCGCTGCGCGCCTCGTTGTCCGGGCTTCCGGGTTCGAAAATGACGTCGTGAAACCAGACCGCGAGTTCGAGGGCCTCGGGATTGCTGGCAAGCGACTTGCACTGGTCGAACATGGCCATGCATTGTTCGATATGCGCTAGCGTGTGGTAGTGACGTTGGGGTTCGTCGTAACCGTCCAGCAGGCGCTGATGGATCTTTTCGCTGTCGTCGCGCGCGCCCTCGACCAGACAGCGTTGCCACAGTGCGCGGAATCGGTCAGGGCCGCGTATCTCTCCAGCCGCTGCCGGCGACATCAATCATTATCCTGCTGATTGAGTTGTTTTTGCAGAAGTTCGACCCGCGCATGCGACTGGCTGAGCTTGTTGCTGAGCATACGAATAACGTCGAGGGCGACATCCGCATTCTCGCGCAACATTCTGAAAAACATGTCACCGGTAATCTTCATCGCACGCAGATTGCCCCGGGTTATCAGCGTGGCATTACGAGGCGCATTGTTGAGCAGGCCGAGTTCGCCGATGAGTTGATTTTGAGACAGGGTGCCTGAGACCACGGGCCCGGAATCGGTTTCGGTGACGATATCGACCGCGCCGTCCATGATCACGTAGGCGAAATCGGCGCTCTCCCCGCTGTTGAATACAACATCGCCGTCTTCGAAAGAAACGATCTCGCTGGCGAAGGCCAACAGTTTCAGTTTCGAGGTTTCCATTTTCGAAAACATCGGAATTTTTCGAAGTAAATCTGTCTCTTCAGCTAGATCCAAGTGACGGACTCCAGACGCTCATGCTGTGTAAACCGCGGTCAATTGGTAAAGATTCGCACGTGCATGATAACAATTCAAGGGCTTCGAAGGGCCGCAGCGTAAGGATTTGCCTAAAGATTGCGCGTTTTGTGATCCGCTACCGCGGTTATTTCCTGGCCCATGCGTAATAGCCCGAGACCTGCAGCTCGCTGGTCGAGCGACGAAACAGGCGCAGGCCGATGCGATCCAGCCAGCGAGCCGGCCTGCTTCCGAATCGCTTTTCGATGCTCTTCTTCCAGAACCTGTGCAGGTTGAATGCCGACGAATAGGGGCCGCGAATCGAGTACAACCTGACATCACGGAAGTCACGCAACAGCCAGGCCAGACCGTCACGGCTGAAGCGGTAACAGTCGGTAAACTCGAGGTTCGGTGGCGCGTGATAGCGAAATATAAATGGCAGATGGAGTAACAGGTAACCCCCGGGTTGCAGCAGGTGATGTATCTCGTTAATTGCCGCAAAGGGGTCATAGACGTGTTCCAGCACCGAGAGGCAGACGATACCGTCGTAGCGACCGCGTTCGAGCCTGCTGGGCGCGCAGATATCGTCGATGATATCCGCTGGCGGAATTCTCTGGATGATATCCACGGTTTCGATTTTTTGTCGTTCGAACAGGCTGAATAAATCACGCGAAGACTGACCCACGTCGAGCACCATGCTGCAGTTTTCCGCCATGTATCGCAGCTTCTGCTCGAGCAATCGATCGCTATGGTAGGCATAATCGTGATCGACGACTACGCGCTGGATGGCGGCGACATGCCTTGCCATGGCGGCGGAGGCTGTGGGATTGGGGCTGGCGCGGGAGGCTTCGTTATTCATGACCGGTTTCGCGGAATGGCTCGTTTCTCGCAGTTTATATTTATTTGTTTGTTTTCGCTTTAATCGGCCTGAATTAAGCGCTAGGCTTGTCGCCTGCGAGACAACAGCAACAGGATCATAACAATGAAGCATTACCAGATGTATATCGACGGCGAGTGGTGCGACGCCGCGGACGGCGCGCTGCTGGAATCGGTTAACCCGGCCACGGGCGAGATATGGGCGACCGCGGCGATTGCCGGGGAAGCCGAGGTCAACCGCGCGGTTGCTGCCGCCAGCCGCGCGCTTGAATCCGGCCCCTGGGCTGAAATGAACGCGACCCAGCGCGGCAAGCTGCTGCGCAAGCTGGGCGACATGATAAGCGAAAAGTCACAAATGCTGGGCGAGATCGAAACCATCGATAGCGGCAAGCTGGCCAAGGAAACGCGGGCCCAGACCGGTTATGTCTCCGACTACTACTACTATTACGCCGGTCTCGCCGACAAGATCCAGGGCGCTACCCTGCCGATCGATAAACCGGATATGCACGTCTACACCAAGCGCGTACCGATTGGCGTGGTGGCCGCGGTGGTGCCATGGAATGCGCAAATGTTTTTGACCGCGACCAAGCTCGGGCCCGCGCTGGCGGCCGGTAACACGGTGGTACTGAAGGCCTCCGAGGCGGCGCCGGCGCCGATGTTCGAGTTTGCCAGGATCGTGGAAGAGGCGGGTTTCCCACCGGGGGTGATTAACGTCATAACGGGTTATGGCGAACCCTGTGGCCGCTTGTTGACCAGCCATCCGGACGTGGCCCGGGTTGCCTTTACCGGTGGCCCCGAAACCGCGCGTCATATCGTGCGCAATACCGCCGAGACTTTTGCCGTGGTGTCGCTGGAACTGGGCGGTAAGTCGCCGATCCTGGTGTTTGACGACGCCGATATCGAAGGCGCGGTGAACGGGATTATCGCGGGTAACTTCGGCGCCACCGGCCAGAGTTGTGTCGCCGGGTCGCGCGTCTTCATCCAGTCGTCGATACGCGAGCAGATACTGGAAA
>JAASSH010000425.1 GCA_021767985.1 Gammaproteobacteria bacterium
AGCATGCGACGCAGCAGCTGGGACAGCTCGATTTCGGCGGTGTCCAGCGCTCTCTCGACCACCATCTGCGACAGATTGGCGAGCTTGTAAAAAACGAAAACGATCAGGGTAAACAGCAGGATGTTGAAAAACAGGCCCGGCCCGCTTTCGATGACTACCTCCCACAAAGTCTCGCCCCAACCGAGCAGCAGGTTGGTGAAGACGCTGACCTCGAATACATCGGTCGTCACCTGCCCGGTCGCCAACAGCAGCAGCTCCTGGTACTCGGTGGTATCCATTTCGAGGCCATCCATCATGGCCAGCACAACCTGCAGGGCTTCCGCCAGCCGCGAAACGTTGTTGGTAGCGACCTGCACCTTGGCCTTGATCTCGGTGTCGTCGGGCACCGCCGCAGCACTGGCGCGAATTGCTTCGAGGTTCGCCATGGTAATCTGCAGCAGGGCCGAACCGCTATCGGCGCGTTCAGCGAGATGCGCCTTGAGCTGCTGTTCCTTCTGGTCCACATCGACCCCCAGCTGGCGCGACAACTCGAGCCCCTCGATAAAGATCTCGTAGGTATTGTTGAGCCTTTCCAGCAACTGAAATGCCCGGCTGTAAGCAGCGGCCTGGGCTGCCGCGGAGTCCTTCGATTCGGGCAGTTCGATTCGCTTGCGGATATCCGCGGCGATCGTCCTGGCCATTTTGTCCTGCGCAGCGAGTATGTTAATCGCGCGCTCGCGCCAGGCTTCGATGCCCGATTCTTTCGCATCGACCGCGATGACCGCCCTGACGAACTCCAGGCCCCGCTCCAGCACGGCAAAACGCGCCCGCATCAGTCGCAGCTCGATGATTTCCCGTTCCAGTCCCGATTCCTCGCCGCGACGCTGCTCGAGATCTTCGATCAGCAGGCTTAGCGCTGCGACCTCCTTCATTGACTGCTCGAACGCCTTCGTCTCTTCGTGCTGGGAAGCGTCGACGACAAAGCCATCAAGCGGCAACATCGTGCTACCGAGAGCCAGCATAGCCATCAGGGCGATGGCGCGATATAACCTGGAAAACATATTGGTAATCCCTTTTGGTGTATGAGTAATATTTCGTTGACGACCCGGCGTCTGTACGCGCAAGTTACAGTCCCCTCTGCAGCGCAACGGTAATTTACCCATTCCACTGCCAGATGCAAGATTTCCTAACAAATAATCCGCTTCGCTCGCCGCTCGCGGCTGACAAGCCCGTCGATCTCATTTAAGGTAGAGCACTCTTTCGTTACCGATAACAAGGACACGCCGAGATGTGGGAGCGACTCGTAAACTGGCGTAACGCCGGCGCCGATCTGTCCACTACCGATCGCCGCGAAATCCTGGAAGAACTGTTCGTTTTCGGCAAGGATAACCAGCTGCCGTTTTACAAGCGCATGGCCTTCCTGTTGATCGTTTCCACGATTATCGCCTGTTGCGGCCTGATGGCTGATTCCGCGGCGGTGGTCATCGGCGCCATGCTGGTAGCGCCGATGATGCGCCCGGTCATGATTTCAGCGGCAGCGATCACCCTGGGCTGGACCCATTATCTTTACCAGGCGCTGATCCTGACACTGGTGATGGCGGTCGGCGCCGTCGGCATCGCCGCCCTGTTTGCCTACGTATCTCCCGAACTGGTCGAAATACCCGGGCAGGTCCTGGCGCGCACCGAGCCTACGTTTTTCGACCTGGTCATCGCCCTGGCCGCCGGCAGTGGCGGGGCCTACACCATGACACACAAGGAAAGCAGCGCACTTCCGGGCGTTGCGATGGCGGTGGCGTTGCTGCCGCCGTTGGCTTCCACCGGCATCCTGCTGGTGTTTCAGCAAAACGACCTTGCCCTCAAGGCTTTCGTTTTATTCTTCACCAACTTTGCCGCGATGGTACTGGCGGCGACGCTGACTTTTCTCTACCTGGGTGTTTCGCCGCGTAAAGCCCGGGAGCGTTCGGCGCAGACCATTCACAACTTCCTGCTGGCCTTTTCTCTGCTGGTCGTGGGGGTTTCGGTGCCGTTATATTTTTACAGCGCCGAAGTCTGGTACGACGCCTCCTACAAGGCCAATCAGTCACCGGAGTTGCAGGCCTGGCTGGAACAGAACGAATTATTGATCGACGATGTGCACATAGACGAAGAGCGGCGAATCGTGCTTCTGAAACTGCTCGGGCCGAATCCGCCATTGACCGTCGAAGCCCTGCATACTGATCTGCAAAAAGCGTATAACGCCAGGTTTGGAGAGAACGCCCAGCCTTTTAGTATCAAGGTGCTATGGACCCAGACAGCCCATTTCAGCTGGCCGCCCGTGCCGACATCGAAGGCGGATGAAAGAACATTGAGGCAAGATTATTCGGTCGGCCTGCTGGCCAATACATGGTACTGGGTTGGCACCCAGTACGCGGACGGTGACTGGCTGCGCCCCAGGGACCAGCATAAAAACTCCTATATCATCAAGTCGGCGGACGAATCATCCGTCAGCCTGACGACCCACTGCACTGCCGGCACCGGCTTCTACGAATTGAACCAGGAAGAAATAAAGGCGACATTCGACATCGAGATCGACGAATCCTGCGAGACCTGGAAAATCGATAACCGATTCATTACAGACCTGAATCAGGTGATAAACGTCAGCATCGAGGACGATCACATGACCTTGCGCCTCGACAGCAATGTCGGCGTGATGCATTTCGAGTCGGCCTCGAAGCAGCAAAGCGATTGACGCTGACAATGCGCCATTCCCGCGCACCTTAAGTCATTCCGGCATACATTCCTTCATTCCCGCCGGCTGCGGAACACTTAGCGGGGATCTTACGCCAATTCAGGAATCATCAATCCCCTGGTTGGATGCGGGGAAACTTCAGCTACCCGCTCAACGCCAGTCATCCTGCTCGAATTCCAGCCTGGCGGCGCCAGTACTCAGCGACAGTCCCTCGTCGGCCTGCACAACCCGCCATTCCAGTCGATTGGCGAATATGCGTTTAGACAGATCACCGGCGCTGCAGTCCGAGTAGTCGAAGTCGAGAGCGTCGAACGAAAGGCGGTCACCTTCGATCGATGCGAAACCGCTAAAACGTTGACAGCCGTCGACCCCCTCGACGAACAGACGCTCGCCGAAATCGAGCACCACGGGCGGCTCGGAAGCATCGATCGGCACACCGTTCCTCGAGGCAAGCACCCAGCGCCGGTGGTTCAGATCGCCGGG
>JAASSH010000426.1 GCA_021767985.1 Gammaproteobacteria bacterium
AGGGCTGCGTGCTGGAAACCCGTGCCGGCGAACTGGCGACGAGTTTCGCGCAATGCCTGGCCGGGATCAACGATCGAACCCTGCTGCTGGTGCTCGACGGCGTGCAGGACCCGCATAACCTCGGCGCCTGCCTGCGTACCGCGGACGCCTGCGGCGTCGATGCGCTCATTATCCCGAAGGATCGGTCGGTCAAGCTCAATCCTACGGTGCGCAAGGTGGCCGCCGGCGCGGCCGAAACCGTGCCGCTGATCGAGGTGACCAATATCGCGCGCTGCCTGAAAGACCTGCAGCAGGCGGGGGTCTGGGTATACGGCACCAGCGACAGCGCTGGTGCCAGCCTCTACGATCATGATTACGCGGGGCCGGTCGCGCTGGTGATGGGCGCCGAGGGCGCCGGGTTAAGGCGCTTGACGATGGAATCCTGCGACCACCTGGTCAAGCTGCCGATGCTGGGGCAGGTGGAAAGCCTCAACGTGTCGGTTGCGACCGGCGTCTGTCTCTACGAGATTCTGCGCTCACGAAATTCCGGCAGTTAGACCCTCGGAAAAACCCCGCTTCGAAGCCTTGCAGCCAATGGGGCGGTCGGGTACAATCCGCGCTCCTTGATTCGCCGCACCCTGCTGCGGCGAATCGCTCCTTGCTCCACAGGCGTGACCTGGGGGCTTTATCCCACGAGGAGAACAATGAGACATTACGAAATCGTGTTTCTGGTCCACCCTGACCAGAGCGAGCAAGTGCCCGCGATGGTGGAACGCTATCGCAGCATGGTTACCAATTCCGGTGGCAAGGTTCATCGCGAAGAGGACTGGGGTCGCCGTCAGCTCGAATTCCCGATCAAGAAGATTCACAAGGCGCATTACGTGCTGATGAATATCGAGTGCGAAAAGGCAATTCTCGACGAAATCGAATCCGCTTTCCGCTTCAATGACGCCGTGTTGCGTCACCTGACGCTGAGCTGCAAGGCAGCCGTGACCGAAAAATCGGCGATGATGAAAGAAGTCGAGCGCGAGGAGTCGGGCAAGGCCGAGCGCAAGCCGGCCGCGAGCGAACAGGATGCGCCAGCCGATGAAGTGGCAGAGACTGCCGGTACCGAGGAAGTCGTTGCCGACGCCGGGTCTGTCGAAGAAGCCGAAACAGTTACCGCCGAAGCAGGAGTAGAATAGTCATGTCACGTTATTTTCGCCGTAAGCGCTTCTGCAAGTTCACCGCGGAAGGCATCGATCAGATCGATTACAAGGATCTGGAAACCCTGAAAGAGTACATTACCGAAACCGGTAAGATCGTGCCGAGTCGCGTTACTGGAACCAAGGCAAGGTATCAGCGCCAACTGGCTACCGCGATCAAGCGTGCAAGGTTTCTTTCGCTGTTGCCGTACACCGATCAGCACAAACTGAGATAGTTTCGGGGGGTGTCACGATGTTGGCACTGGCGAAATTTACCCTGAAGGGACCATACCAGGCGACGGCGGTCGTCGGCCTGCTGGCGATAATCGCGGTTTTCATCGTGCCGGTACTGGGTTACTCGGCCGCCAGCGTGGTGCTGGCGTTCGTGACCAACCTGCTGGCGGTGGTGCTGGTCGGATTGATCATCCTGACCCAGGGCTCGGCCTCCGGCCTGAAGGTGATCGCGGTTGCGGCCCTGGTGTTGTCGCTGGCCGCCTGGCTCGGATTGAAGTCGGCCGAACCGGGTATCTCGATGGCCTTGCTGCAGTGGTTGCCGGTGATCGTGCTGGCCCAGGTTCTGCGCAGCACCAAGTCGCTGGCCCTGACGCTGTTGGCCGGCGTCGGGATCGGAGTACTGGTGATCGGGTTCCAGTACCTGTTCTGGACCGACCTGGAAGCGAACTGGATTGCCCAGATGGTCCAGCGCGGCGAGGGTGAAGCGCAGCTAAGCGAGGAAGAAGCGCAGCAGGTGATGCAGTTCGTCGGCCTGATGATGCTGATGCTGGCGTCGAGCCTTTACCTGATGTACATGCTGGTGATTTTTATCGCCCGCTGGCTGCAGGCGCGGCTCGCCGATTCGAGAGGATTCGGCCAGGAGTTCCGCGCGCTGGCGCTGGGAAAGCCCGCCGCACTGATGGCGGTGGTGATCATCCCGCTGGGGCTGTTTTTGCAGCAGGGATGGTTGATAAGTTTTGCTTTTTTGGTAGTTATCGCGTTCATGTTCCAGGGCATTGCCGTGGTGCATTCGAAGCTTGCGACGAAGAAACAGGCATACCCGTTGCTGGTCCTGTTTTACGTATTGCTGGTGTTTACCTGGCAGATCACGGGCATATTGACCGCGATCACCGGGATTGTCGATAACTGGCTGGGTTTCAGAAAGAAGTCTGAGAACCCGCAATAACGTTAATTTAGTTGAAAAGAGGTGGTCCGATGGAAGTTATCCTGATGGAAAATATTGAAAACCTGGGCTCGGTCGGTGACAAGGTCAGCGTCAAGTCCGGATTTGCGCGCAACTACCTGGTGCCGCAGGGCAAGGCCAAGATGGCAACGGCCGAAAACCTGGCGGAATTCGAGGCGCGTCGCGCCGAGCTGGAAAAAGCAGCCGCCGAGGCGCTCGCCACCGCGGAAAGCCGCAAGCAGGCAATCGAGGCCATGGGCGTGATCGAAATTACCGCGCGCGTCGGTTCCGAGGGCAAGCTCTTCGGATCGATCGGCGTCGGCGACGTTTGCGATGCGATCGAGGCCATGGGCGGCGACGTGCAGAAGAGCGAGGTGCGTATGCCCGAGGGCGCGCTGCGGGTTACCGGCGAGCACATCGTCGATATCCACCTCTACACCGACGTCGATACCCAGGTCACGATCAACATCGTCGGCGAAGAATAAACCCCCGATTTGTGATTTTTTACGAAAGGCTGTCGATTTGGCAGCCTTTCCCGTTTCTGCCCCGGTGAAAAAGGTTTATCATTACCGGTCCATGTCGAAGTTCCCGAACGCAACCGATGTCTGAAATTACCTCCCGCGTGGCCGAGCTGAGCCAGCGCGTCGACGACCTCAAGGTCCCGCCGCATTCGCTGGAAGCGGAGCAGTCGGTCATCGGCGGGCTGATGCTGGACAACCGCTCGTGGGACGATATCGCCGATATCGTCAACGAGAAGGACTTTTACCGCCACGATCACAGCCTGATTTTTAGGGCCATCGGCGCGCTCGCCGAAGACGACAAGCCTTATGACGTGGTCACCGTCTCCG
>JAASSH010000427.1 GCA_021767985.1 Gammaproteobacteria bacterium
ATAACGCCCTTACCGGCCGCTAACAGGTCGTGTCGCAACAGGTAGCTGCTGAGCGCAGCGTTGGTGGTCCCGGCCGCGGCCGATTCGCTTACCCCGACCGCAGGGCAAAAATCGCGCACGTGAATCGTGCTTTCGGAATTTTCGACTTCGCGACAGAATACCGCAATCGTCTCGATGCCGTGGGCGTTGCAGAAGTCTATCATGCCGACGAAATCGGGCCTGATCGCTCGCATAGCTGCAAGGTCTGCAAGCGGCACCACCAGGTGAACGAAATCCCCGCGTGCGGTCTCGAGTGGCAAAGCGGCGTCGAGCGCAGCGGCATCGAGACCGAGCAGCGTCAACAGGGCTCCGGTATGCGGCGGCGCTGGTTCGAAGGTCGGCGCTCGAACATCGAGCATGACCTGGAATCTATTGTCGCCACGAAGGCTCAACTCGACGCTGGCACTGGTCTTTGGCAGTCGCAATTCGAAGCTGCGAGAACCGGCCTTATCGAGCGCCACTAACCCGGACTCTAGCAGGTGGGTGAACAGGCAGATCGTGCCGTGGCCGCACATCGGCAGTTCCATTACCGTTGAAATGAACTGGACGGCAACCCAGTCTGCGCCGATCTCTTCGACGAAGGCGGTAGCCGGCATGCCAATCTCACGCGCGATCTTGTGGCGTCGAGCGCGATCGATGGGCGCCGCATCGGTAATCACCGCGGCCTGGCTGCCACCGAAGGCATGGGCACTGAAGGCGTCGTAGAGCGCGAACGGAAACGACGTCATGATTTACGCTGCCGTCGTGTCGTCGCAAGGTTAACGCTGCCGTCGGATTTCAAAATCCCGCCAGCAACGCGTTATCGCAAAAGTGAATGCATGGCATCCAGGTCATGGCTACGATGTTCGCGAGACGTTAGCACCGCGTCCTGAAGCCGTCAATGTGGTTGGTTTTGCCACTAAATTTTAACCGTGATCTGTCGAACCAGCCCTGGAAATGCGAAATAGTTAACCCCGGCCGCGTTTTTCCAATAATTCAGAGGTTTACCTGCCGAATTTGTAGGGCATAATAAAAACTTATGAGGAACGCGAAGATACTCAGGTTGAACAAGGCGGGAACGCCGATCGACTGGATTACGCGCGAGGAGGCCGCCACCCTGGTGGTTAAAGACCAGGTAGTCTGGGCGCTCGGCGAAAATGCTTTCGAGATTCGAGGCGGTATTAACCGGCTGGGACGGCAGTCGGTGTTGTCGTTGCCGAGTATTCTTGCCAGCGACGGCAGCGTCAAACTGAGCGATTTCGTACCGCCGCTGGTCAACGGCTACCTGTTTCGTCGCGATCAGTACCTGTGCATGTATTGTGGTGGCGAGTTCAATGCCGACAACCTGTCGCGCGACCACATTTTGCCGGTGTCGCGTAACGGTACCGATAGCTGGACCAATGTAGTAACGGCCTGCAAGCGCTGTAATCATCGCAAGGCCAACCGCACCCCGGAAGAAGCGGGCATGCAGCTGCTCGCGGTACCCTTCGTGCCCAATCGGTACGAGTTTTTCTATCTCGCCAACAAGAATATACTGGCCGACCAGATGGAATTTCTTAAATCCCAGTTTTCAAACAACGGCAACTGGAACTAGGGATAGATCGGGAACCGCTGACACAGCTTTAGCACCTGTTGTCGATCGGCCTCCGCCCCGTCATCGGCTGCTGTTGCGCAACGCGCGATCGCGCGCGCAATGATCTGCCCGAGCAGTTCGAAATCCTCAGATCCCAGCCCGCGCGTCGTTGCCGCGGCAACGCCGAGTCGCAGCCCGGCCCATTCCGAAGGCCTGGTCGAATCGAACGGAATCGGATTCTTGTTCGAGGTCAGATTGATTCTTGCGAGGCTGTCCTGCACCTGTTGGCCGGTCAGCCCCATCGAGGAAAAATCGAGCAGTACGATATGGGTATCGGTGCCGCCGCTAACCAGCGTGATGCCCTGATCGGATAAAACCTGCGCCAACCGACGCGCGTTCTCGATTACCTGCTTGCCGTAAGCCTTGAAATCGTCCTGTAGCGCCTCGCCCAGGCATACCGCCTTGGCGGCGATTATCTGGCTGTGCAGGCTGCCCTGAACGCCGGGGAAAATCGCCGACTGCAACTGTTTTGCCCAGGCCATATCGCGTGACAGGATCAATCCTCCGCGCGGGCCGCGCATGGTCTTGGTCGTGGTGCAGGTGACGATGTCGGCATGCGGCAGCGGCGAGGGATGTGCGCCGGCCGCAACCAGTCCGGCGAAATGCGCCATATCCACCAGTAACAACGCACCGACCGCATCGGCGATTCGGCGCATCCGGGCAAAGTCGATAACACGCGGATAGGCCGAGCCACCGGTGATCAGCAGGGCGGGGCGAACCTCGGCGGCAATGCGCTCCACCTCGTCGTAGTCGATTAAACCGCTATCGCGGTCGACGCCGTAATGATGCGCGTCGAACCAGCGCCCCGACTGGTTCGGGGCGGCGCCATGGCTAAGGTGGCCGCCCGCGGCCAGGTCCAGGCTCAGAATCGGGTCGCCGGGTTTGACCGTGGCGAAAAACACCGCCTGGTTGGCCTGGGTGCCGGAGTGGGGTTGTGCGTTGACATAGTCGCAACCGAATAGCTCGCGGGCGCGATCGATCGCTGCCTGTTCGACCAGGTCGACGAATTCGCCGCCGCCGTGGAAGCGATTGCCAGGATAACCCTCGAGTGTCTTGTTGGTGATTGGATGTCCGAGTGCATCGAGCACCGCCCGGCTGACGATATTTTCCGAGGCGATCAATTCGATCTGGTTTTGTTGGCGCTGCAGTTCGCGATCGAGCGCATCGCTGACCAGGGGGTCGCCGACATCGACGCTACGGGTAAAGAAATCAGACATCGATAGCGCGGTAGTCAGCTGACGAATCGAGTTCGAAGATTGCGATATCGTCGGAGTAGCCCATAAAGTCGTGTACCTGCTGCGGCGGGTGGTAAACGAGATCGCCGGCCCTGAGCGCAAACTCGGCTTCGGCGCGGGACAGGCACAACTTTGATTCCGGGCTGGACACGGCTGATTCCTCTGACGCTCTGGTTTGGTTGTGTCAAATCTAGCAACTGGTCAGGGTATTAGTAAAACAGTTTCATCATTTCTCTTATGTATCAATGTCTTCTAACCCTGTTTTCGTCTGTAACGGCGGTTAAACGGCAGATCGAGAGA
>JAASSH010000428.1 GCA_021767985.1 Gammaproteobacteria bacterium
GCATCCCGAAAATGTCGAGCTGCGCTATCTGCTGGGTAGGGCCTCTATCGAAGCAGGTATCGTCGACGACGGACTGCTTACCTACCAGGCCATTGTCGAGCGTCATCCCGATGATTCTAGGATCAGGCTCAGGATTGCACAGGATCTGTACAACATGGGTAAATACGACATGGCGTTGGGGCACTTTACGGCGGTCGCCGCAATGCGGCCGGATCTGGGTGCCGCCGCCGTCGGCAAGGCGCGCTCGCTGCTGCATCTTAACCGCGACGAGGAGGCCAAATCGGTAGCGGTCGAGTTGTCCGGTGGTAAGGAAACCAAAAGTGAAGGCTATTATCTGCTAGGAAAAATTGCCGCCAAGCAGGACAGGCACAAAGAGGCGGTCCTGCGTCTGACACGAGTTGTCAAGGACAGCCCCGAAGTGATCGACGCATGGCTGTCGCTGGCGCGCTCCTTCGTCGAAATGAAACAACCTGTCGAAGCCGTAAAATCGCTGGCCCAGGGCATCGAACAAAATCCCGATTCATTCGAGCTCTACGCGCTGGCGGGCAAGATCGAATTCGAGCAAGAGCGCTTTGGCGAGGCCAACGTCTATCTCGATACGGCCGGTACGCTGCATCCGCAATCGCTAAATGAACGCAAGCGCTACGCTCGCAGCCTGTTCGCCACCCGCAACTACCGCTTTGCCTCAATTCACGCAGAGGCGGCCTCCAGGATCGCTCCGGAGGATATCGATGTACTTGTGTTACTGGCAGATATTGCCAATCAGCAGGGCAAGGTCGGCTCCGCGATCGAATTTCTCAAGACGGCGATCAGCATCGATTCTACGTCGCCCGATTTGCAGTACCGAATCGGGCGGGTATACCAGGATGCAAACCTGTTCGATGCGTCGAGCGATCACCTCGAGCGGGCGGCCGCGATTCGGCCGCAATGGGCGGATCCGCATATTGCGCTCGGAAATCTTTACATCAAACGGCGTATGTTCGACGCCGCGGTGGCGGAGTTTGAAAAAGCGGTAGAACTCGATCCTTCGGATCAGAATCGCGCCATATTGAATGTTGCTTTCGCGGAGCGCAAGAAATCGCTCGAATTCAAGAACAACGCGCCCCAGCTGTTGCTTTCCGACCTGAACCTGGACACGGTTTTCTCGGCTGCTTACAAAAAGTACCGGGATCGGCCGATCGGCAGCGTCAAGTTGCGCAACGTCAGCGCCACCGACTACGGTAACCTGAAGTTATCCTTCCAGATCAAGGAGTTTATGGATTTTCCGACGGCTATCGATATTGCCGTTATCGAGGGCAAGGAAACCCGGGAAATCCCGATAAACGCCACGTTCAACAACCGGATTCTCGAAGTGGACGAAGACACGGGGGTGCAGGTCGAAGTCAGGCTGGCCTATCAGCGCGATGGGCAAAAAGATGACATTACGCTGACCCAGCCGATGACGGTTTATGGCAAGAACGCGATCGTCTGGGGCGACTCGGAAATGATCGGCTCGTTCGTTACGCCAAAAGACGATACGCTCAGGGATTACGTTCGCCAGGTGGTCAATGCCTTTCAACCCGATCCCGGACCGCTGAACGAAAAGCTGGTTGCGGCGATGGCGTATTTCAGCAGTCTGACCGCCTCCGGCATCAATTACATTGTCGATCCCAATACCCCGTTTAGCGAGTTACGCGACGATCAGGTGGACTACGTGCAGTTTCCGCGCGAAACCCTGCGGCTCAAAAGCGGGGATTGTGACGATTTGTCGGTATTGATCAGCGCCGGGCTCGAGAACCTCGGTATCAACACCGCCTTCATTGAAGTTCCGGGGCATCTTTTCCTTATGTTCGATACCGGGCTAGCCGAGCAGCAGGCCGATCTGATCAGCCAGGACCACAGCCTGCTGGTAATGAAAGATGGCAGGGTGTGGATACCGCTGGAAGCTACCATGGTCAATACGAATTTCAACGAGGCCTGGGCCGAGGGCGCGCGCAAGTATCAGGCCGCGCTCGCGTCTGGCGAGCTCGGGATAATCAGCCTGGACCAGGCGTGGCAGGAATACCAGCCGGTAACGCTGCGCAAGGCGAACTATTCGATAGAATTGCCAGAGGCGCCGCGCACCGAGCGTCTTGTTCGGCAGGCACGAGGCCTGCTGCTGCAAAAGAGTATCGATCGGCTGATCCTGCCTTATCAGGCTATGGTGGATAACAATCCGAGTAATATCGCCGCACGGCTGCAAATAGGTATTCTTTATGCGCGTTACGGCCTGTATGAAAAGGCGGAGCTGGCATTCGATGCACTGGATGAACTGGCGCCCCGGGACAGTGCAGTCAAGAGTAATCGTGGTAACCTGTACTTTTTGCAGAAAGATTACCCGAGGGCAATCGAAAACTATGCGCAGGCCGCTGAACTCGATCCTGAGGATGGCAGAATCTGGATAAACCTGTCGATGGCGCACTATAGTGCAGGCGATCTGCAGGCGGCCAGGAGCAGTTATGAACGGGCTTTAAAAATGGATAACAGCCTGAAAAAGGACTATGATGCATACAGCAAGCTTTTAAACCAGTAGATGTTCAACATGAAAAAGTTTTTAATTATTGCGCAATGCGTGATCGCACTAGGTTTTACGCCGTTGCTCGCTGCCCAGGGTACAGGCAGCTTTGTCGAAACCAGTTCGAATAGCGTTTTAACCGGGTTTTTCCGTTCGGTATGGGCGAATCTCAAATCATTCAATCCATCGCAAAAGGAGTCAGCCAACTCGGAAGCGGTCTATACCGCCGGAATCCGGGGTGCTGAAGCCACCGAATCCCTGCTTCAGCCCTATTGGAAGAACGATTTGTCGCAGGATCAGCAGTTCCAGGCAGAGTTACAGAAATTCAGCCAGGCGCAGGTGAAAATGGATCGGGGTGAGCTTGCAGCAGCGGCCGAGGCGTTCGACGAGTTTCTGCAGGAGTACGGGCAAAGCTCACTGTGCCCCAACGCGCTTTTTGGCAAGAGCATTAGTCTTGCGGCGATCGGTCAAACCGAGCAATCGCTGATTACGATCCGCAAGTTTATCGCGGAAAATCCCAGGCATCCGCTGGTTGGCGATGCCCGCAAGATAATCCAGGAATTAAGTTAACAACACGGCTGCAGTTTTCCTGTTTGGCTGGCCGGGTTGGTAGACTGTAGCCTTTCGTGACGGCGTGAATATACTCGCCA
>JAASSH010000092.1 GCA_021767985.1 Gammaproteobacteria bacterium
CACCTCAAAAAACACACGACGGGTTAAAAAACACAGCATGTTTGGAGCTATCCGCGGCCTGTTATCCAACGATCTATCGATCGATCTGGGTACAGCTAATACCCTTATCTATTCCCGCGGCCAGGGAATTGTCCTGAATGAGCCATCGGTGGTCGCGATCCGGCAGGATCGCGGACCGGGTGGGCCGAAATCGATCGAGGCAGTTGGCACCGATGCCAAGAAAATGCTGGGTCGAACTCCGGAAAATATTACCGCCAAGCGACCGATGAAAGATGGCGTTATCGCCGACTTCACCTATACCGAGAAGATGCTGCAGCACTTTATCCGCAAAGTGCATGAAAATCAGTTCATGCGGCCCAGCCCGCGGGTGCTGATCTGCGTTCCCTGCGGTGCCACCCAGGTCGAACGTCGAGCGATTCGCGAATCGGCGCTCGGCGCAGGCGCGCGCAAGGTTTACCTGATCGAAGAACCGATGGCGGCCGCAATTGGCGCCGGAATGCCGGTGGACGAGGCGCAGGGCTCGATGGTGCTGGATATCGGCGGCGGTACCTCCGAAGTCGCGGTCATGTCGCTCAACGGCATTGTTTACTCGGCGTCGGTTAGAATCGGCGGCGACCGCTTCGACGACTCGATCATCAATTACGTGCGCCGGAACTACGGCATTTTGATCGGCGAGGCCACCGCGGAAAGAATCAAGGTCGAGATCGCGGCCGCCTACCCGGGCAAGGATTTGCTGGAGATGGAGGTCAAGGGCCGCAACCTGTCCGAAGGCGTGCCACGCAGCTTTACCCTGAACAGCAATGAAATCCTGGAAGCCTTGCAGGATCCGCTTTACGGTATCATCTCGGCGGTCAAGAACGCGCTCGAGCAGACGCCCCCGGAACTGGGTTCGGACATCGCCGAACGAGGAATCGTGCTTACCGGTGGCGGTGCATTGTTGCGCGACCTGGATCGCCTGATCATGGAGGAAACCGGGCTGCCGGTGATCATCGCCGAGGACCCGCTGACCTGTGTTGCCCGCGGTGGCGGCAGGGTGCTCGAAATGATCGACGAACATGGGCTGGATTTTCTGGCGGTAGAGTAAATTCCCAGCGGCCACCGCCTAAATGAAAATTCTACTCCAGGCACGTGGCGCTTCTCTGCAGGCGTTGTTTTTCGTCGTGATATCCGTCGCGATGATGGTTGTCGATCATCGCTTCAATCACCTCGAAGTAGTGCGCACCAATATTTCGCTCGCGCTGACGCCGTTGCGCTACCTGGTGAGCCTGCCGGCGACCGGCGGTAACTGGGTGAGCGACTGGTTTACCTCGCATACGGACTTGCTCGAAGAAAACGAACGCTTGCGGGCGGAAGGAAGAATTCTGAATGCGCGCCTGCAGAAACTGGAAATTCTGGCCGAGGAAAATGCGCGCCTGCGCAGCCTGCTCGGCTCGGCACGCAAGATCGCTGACGATGTCATCGTTGCCGAGTTGCTCTCGGTCGATCAGAACCCTTACCGTCAGCTCATCGAAATCAACCGGGGCAGCAGCGACGGGATCGAGATCGGGTACGCCGTGATCGACGACTTTGGCATCATGGGGCAGGTTATCCATGTTAATCCGCAGTCTGCCACCACGATCCTGATCTCCGACCCGGAGCACGCAATTCCGGTACAGTTCGTGCGCAGCGGAACGCGTTCGGTTGCTTTTGGCAGGGGTTCGACCAGCCAGCTCGAACTGCGTTACCTGCCGGCCACCGCCGACATCATGATAGACGACGAACTGGTGACTTCGGGCCTCGGGGGTCGTTTCCCTCCCGATTATCCTGTTGCCCGGGTAACCGCCATCAACGAAGACCGGGTAAGGGGGTTCGTCACCGTGTTTGCCGAACCCAAGGCTCGCCTCGACTCCAGTCGCGAAGTACTGGTTATCAAGCCCAGACAGCAAGCCAGACACCACTAATGTCGAGGTTGCGTTATCTGGTTATTTATCTGAGCCTGGTTGTGGCCCTGGTGCTGATGATTCTGCCGCTGCCGGACTGGGTGCAGATCTATCGCCCCAACTGGGTAGCGCTGGTTTTGATTTACTGGAGCATGGCCTTGCCCAAGCGGGTCGGGCTCTGGTTCGCTTTTTTCACCGGGATTATTCTCGATGCGTCGCAAGGTACGCTGCTCGGACAGCATACGCTGGCGCTGGTCGTGGTCATGTTTATCAACATGAACTTTTATCAGCGTATTCGCGTGCTGGCGCTGGCGCAGCAGTCGATATACGTGTTCGTCCTGTTGCTGATAAACCAGTTCATCGTGGCCTGGATCGAGGGCATCATGGGTCGGCCCACGCCACTGCTGGCGTTTTTCGGCGCGCCTTTCATCGGCATGCTGATCTGGCCATGGGTATTCGTGGTGCTGCGTGATATTCGGCGCAAGGCGATATTGAAATGACGAACGCTGGCGAGCAGCAGGATTACGCTTACATCGATGACGATTCGAGCCTGGTGGCGTTTTGCCGTGAGCTCGGTAAGGCATCTTATTGCGCGATCGACACCGAATTCATTCGCGAGAGCACCTATTACCCCGAGCTTGCGCTAATCCAGATAGCGAGCGGAGACCTGCTGGCCTGTATCGACCCGCTCGCGATTACCGATCTTGGTCCGCTGGCGGAACTACTGGTCAGGGATAGCCTGTTGAAAGTTTTTCACTCGTCGTCGCAGGACCTGGAGATTCTCTATCAGAAATTCGGCAAGGTGCCTGTTCCGGTGTTCGATACCCAGGTTGCGGCGGCCGTGCTTGGCTACAGTCATCAGATTTCCTATGCCGACCTGGTGCAGCAGGTAACCGGGGTACAGCTCGAGAAGAAACACACCCGGGCCAACTGGATGCGGCGCCCGTTGAGTCGAGACGAACTCGATTACGCGATGGATGATGTGCGCTACCTGCTCGCGGTTTACCAGGACCTGGACGGCAGGCTGAAAAACACGGGTCGCCACGGCTGGATCGCGCGGGACTTGCAGGCGATGAGCGATAGCGACAATTACAGGATCGACATGGATCAGTTGTGGAAGCGGCTCAGGGGCGTGCAAAAGCTGAAGGGTGAAAGGCTACAGATTGCGAGCGACCTGTGCCGCTGGCGCGAGCAACAGGCACAGCGCCAAAATCGACCGCGGCGCTGGATCGTCAAAGATGACGCGATTATCGAAATAGCGCGGCAAAAACCGGACAGCCTGGAGTCGTTATCGAGCATTCCTGAACTCGGTGACAAGATGATTAAACGTCATGGCGAAAAGTTGCTGGCAATAGTATCGGCAGCGGGCCGTACCGACCCGTCGCTGTGGCCACGACACGACAAGGTGAAAACTCTCGACTCGGAGCAGATGGCTCTGGGGGATTGCCTGATGGGCCTGTGCCGGATGTTCGCTGAAGAAAACGATATCTCGTTGGCGACGCTGGCGACCCGAAAAGATATCGATAACCTGATTCTGAATCAGAAAAGTAGCCGATTGACGCAGGGCTGGCGCTTCGCCATGGCGGGCGAGCAATTGCTAAAGTTTATTCACGGACAGGCCAGTATCGCGGCACGCTCGGGTAGTATCGAGCTCCTGCCGGACGATTCCGCGGGTTCCGGTGTTGCCGACTGAACGCGCCCGGTATTTGCAACGCATTCCTTTAAAGGGATCGCCGTCGATTAATCCTTGCGGGAGTCAATCGACAGCGATCCCGTACGTTACTACTGCACCAGAATACTGGAAAACAGTACGTCGCTAACGTCCTGGCTGTCCGCCAGTTCGGCCATCAGACCCTTGACGCGCGCCGTCGCCTGCTGACGAATTTCCTCGCGCTTTGTCGGAGACTTGATATCGCCGGCTTTTTGCTCGCTGAGCAGCATGATCAGGCTGTGCCGAATCGCCGGAACATGGGTCTTTATCGTGCTCTCGGCGTCCGCGTCGCTGAGCAGCACGTCGGCGCTGATTTGCAGAAAGGTCAGCCGTTTGCCGCCGCTCAGGTTGAGCACCATCGGCTCACCCAGCGAAACATAGGCCGAAGATTTGGGTGCTGCTGCTTCTTCGTCAGCGGCCTGGGCCTGTGCCAGGCCGAGCAATAGAATCGTCGCGCATAAAATTAGTTTTTGCATGGTTTTTCCTGACGCCTCTTGTAATATAGTTTTGTTCATTAATCTACTCTCCGGAACTTTCCTCATGACACCCGAACAGATTCAACAATTGATCGCCTCGCATATGCCGGATGCAGCCGTAGAGGTGAGCGGCGGTGAAGGCAAGTTCGTCGCCAACGTCACCAGCGATGCCTTTGAAGGCCTGACCCCGATCAAGCGACACAAGCTGGTGTACGCCTGCGTCAATGACGAGATCGCGTCGGGTGAGTTGCATGCATTGACCATTGTTGCAAAGACTCCCGCCGAACTCGCCTAGTCGGCGATAAACTGGCAGTTACGCCCCGAGTTTTTGGCCCTGTACAGAGCCTTGTCGGCACGCTCGTAAATCGATTCGACATTATCGCCGTCGCGGGTTTCGGTAATCCCCGCCGACAGCGTCAGCTGTACCGGCTCACCTTTGAAATGGAAGCTGCTGTCGGCAATACCAGCGCGCATTTTTTCGACCGTCATCGCGGCCGCATCGACATCGGTGCTGGTCAGTAGCAGCACGAATTCCTCGCCGCCGATACGGAACACGTAGTCGGACTGGCGCACGTAGCCTTGCATCATTTGCGCCACGATCTTGAGCGCCTTGTCCCCGGCGTTATGACCATAGCTATCGTTGATGCGTTTGAAATGGTCGATATCGAGAATCACGTAGCTGAACGGCGTCTGGTATCGGGTCCAGCGCGACATTTCCTGCACGATACGCTCGTCGTAAGCCATGCGGCTGTAAACCCCGGTGAGTGCATCGTACATCAGCTTGTTTCGGTTCTCCTGGAGCATGACCTGCAGCTCCTGGGTTTCCTGTTCCATTTGAGACAGCTGCTGTGTCAGCTTGAGATTGCGCTCCTCGGTGGCTTCGTGACGCTCGTTGAAGCGGTCGACGAAGTCGTCGACACCGTCACGAATTTCTTCGATGTTTTTCGATATTTCCGTCTTCAGTTCCTTCAAATCGCTGCTGGACTGGAAGTTCTTTTGTATCAGGCTCATGCCTTCCTGAACGAAGTCATGCAGTGATTGCGCATCCTTGTGATCGGACTGGTGGTCGCGATGATCTTCGGAGATAACCTGGGTAATTTCGCCGAGTTGCTCGGTAACATTGACGATGAAACTTTCGAGTTCGCGTTTTTCCTGGTCGAGTTTCTTGATCGAATCCGAAATCGAGTTGACGATTTCGTTCAGCGTATCGGGCCACTGGTGCTCGTCCACGCCTTCGTGCACCCGGGTCTGAATCTCCTGTGCCGCGCCGTTCGCGCCCTGTACTACCGCGAGGCGTTCGAGCAGTGTCGTCATCACCTCGTCGATCGACGCACGCTTGCTGGCAGAACCGAGTTGCTCATTGATCAATTCGGCCAGGCTCTGCAGCTCCTGTTCGCGAATTTCCTTGATGCCTTCGAGCTGCACGCGAATCTTCGTGTCGTTCGATTCGTCCAGGTCCAACAGGTCGAGCAGGCGGAACAGGATTTTAACGGTTCTGGTATCGTCACCCAGGTTGTCGAAATTCTCGTTGATCAATGCCGACAGTTTCTGGATGTAAATGCTCAACGAGTCGCGGTCGTGGCCATTGGCCACCGAAATCAACAGCTCGGAGCAGATTTCTTTCAGTTGATCGCGCTGGGTGGCGTCGAAATGGATGTTCTGCAGCAGCTCGAGCATCAGCATAATCGGATCGGAGCGCCGCGATCGGCTGCCGGGGTTCGGGTCGTCCAGTGCGGCCACGATTTCGGAGAGTCTGGTCAGGGCTTCGGCCAGCTTTTCATCGCGTTTTTCACGCGACAGTTCCTGAATTACGCGTAATTGCTTGTCGAGTCGGTCATCCAGGCCGCGGCCAGCGATGCTCAGGCGACCGATAGTCTTGCGCAGCAGTGCCTCGATTTTTTCCCACTCGAGCTCACGCGCCTCAAGATCCTTGAGGGTGTCTTGATATTTCGACCTCCAGTCGGTATTTTCTTGCAGCTTGGGTAGCATCAACTAATAATTCCTTGCCTTTACCTTGCCCGGTCCAGGTTGTATTCGAATGCATGCCTTATAAAGACAGCGGCATATTAGTTATCGGCTATGAATCGAATTTTATAAGTAAAAATATTGGACAATCTGACTTTAATTTGCGCGCTGGATCGTCTCTCTGACCCCGGTTCCTACGGATTCTCACTGCAGGCCGGCGGGCAGCCGGTCGAAGGCTTCGTGGTCAAGCGTGATGGTGAGGTCTTTGCCTACCGTAACAGTTGCCCGCATACCGGGTCACCGCTTGACTGGGTCGATCACCAGTTTCTCGATATCGAGGGCGCTTTGATCCAGTGCGCGGTGCACGATGCGCGCTTCCTGATCGATACCGGGGAATGCGTTTCCGGACCCTGCCCGGGGCAAAGCCTCGAAGCGCTGCCGATCCGGATCAAGGATGATAGTGTCTACCTGCTGGGCCTGGCGTAGAGGTCGTATTCGTCGGCGGCGACAATCTCGACTTCCTGGAACTCGCCTGGAGACAGGCTAAGCGAAGTGTCGATATGCACCTGGCCGTCTATTTCCGGCGCATCGGCGTAGGAGCGCGCCTGGTAGCCCTGTTCGGTGGCGGACTCGACCAGCACGGTTAGCTTCTGGCCGATGCGTTGCTGAAGTTTTTGCGTGCTAATTGCCTGTTGTTGCAGCATGAAGCGGTGGTAGCGTTCCTGTTTAATCGCCTCGGGTACCGGATCGGGTAACGAGTTGGCCGCGGCGCCGGCAACGGCTGAATAAGTGAAGCAACCCACCCGGTCGAGCTGCGCGATTTCCAGAAAATCGAGCAATTCCTCGAAATCTGCATCGGTTTCGCCCGGAAATCCGACGATAAACGTGCTGCGAATGACCAGTTCAGGGCAGATTTCGCGCCATTTACCGATGCGTTCAAGCATTTTCTCCCGGCTTCCCGGTCTTTTCATCGCTTTAAGAACGCTAAGGCTCGCATGCTGCATGGGTATATCGAGATAAGGCAGAATGGCACCGTCGGCCATCAGCGGTATCACATCGTCAACGTGCGGATAGGGATAAACGTAATGCAGCCTTACCCACAGGCCGAACTGTCCGAGCGCGCGCGCCAGGTCGATAAATCGCGTTTGCAGCGGTTGCCCCTGCCAGAACCGGGTTGCATACTTGCAGTCGACACCATAAGCGCTGGTATCCTGAGAAATCACGAGAATTTCGCAAGTCCCGGCATCGGCCAGGATCTGTGCCTCGTCGAGCACTTCGTCGATCGGTCGGCTTACCAGGTCACCGCGAAGTGACGGGATGATGCAGAAGCTGCAGCGGTGGTTGCAGCCTTCGGAGATCTTGAGGTAGGCATAGTGCCGGGGTGTCA
>JAASSH010000429.1 GCA_021767985.1 Gammaproteobacteria bacterium
CGATACGGGATTTCCGCTTACGCGGGAATGACTTCAATTAATTTGAGACGGGTATCAGCTGCGATATTCGACGCCGGGCAGCACGCACAGCATCTCGAACAGCAGGTTGGCGGCAACCAGCGACGTGTTGCCAGAGGTATCGTAGGCCGGCGCGACCTCGACCAGGTCACCGCCGACGAGATCGAGCCCGCGGCAGCCGCGGATGACCTCGAGCCCCTGGTGGACGGTCAGGCCGCCGATTTCCGGGGTACCGGTACCCGGCGCGTAAGCAGGGTCGAGACCATCGATATCGAAGGTCAGGTAAACCGGCCCTGCGCCCAGCTGCTCACGCACTTCAGTCATCAACGGCGCCAGCGACTGGTACCAGCATTCCTCGGCCTGCACCACGCGCACGCCCTGTGCCCGCGGCCAGTCAAAATCGTCGGCTTCGTAACCGCTGGCGCGCAAACCTATTTGCACCATGCGCGTCGGCGCGATCAGGCCTTCCTCGATCGCGCGCCGAAACGGCGTACCGTGCGCGATGCGCTCGCCGAACATGTGATCGTTGATATCCGCGTGGGCATCGACGTGCACGATGCCGACCGGACCGTGTTTCTTGTGCAACGCCCGCAGTATCGGCAGCGAAATCGTGTGGTCACCACCGAGCGTCAGCGGTTTGCAGTCATGCCCGAGGATTTCGTCGTAAGCCGCTTCGATGATGCCAACCGATTTCTGCAGGTTGAAGGTATTGATCGCGATGTCCCCGATATCGGCCACCTGCAGCGAGTCGAAGGGCGCCGCGCGCGTCGCCATGTTGTAGGGGCGGATCAGGCAGGATTCAGCGCGAATCTGGCGCGGTCCGAAACGTGCGCCGCCACGATTCGAGGTACCGATATCGAAGGGTACGCCGACGAAAGCGACGTCGAGTCCCGCGGCGCTTTCCGCATGCGGTAAACGCATCATCGTGGCGATACCGCCGAAACGCGGCATCTCGTTACCGCCCAGTGGCTGATTGAACTGCTTGTCGCTCATATCGTGTTAATCACCGTGACCTGGGCTCACGTCGGCCTAGATGCGGAACGACGCGAGACCCTTCTTGGGCTTGGTTTTGACTGCTTCCTGGGGATACAGGTGTGCGAGCCAGTGCTTTTCCCACAAACGAAACCCGCGTGATACCAGCAGCACGATAATAAAGTACAGGACCGCCGCGGTAATAAAACCCTCGTAGGCAAGATAGTAACGACCGTTGAGCCAGCGTCCGACGCCGAGCAGATCCTGGATCGTAATCGTGCTCGCAACCACCGACCCATGCAGCATGAAAATGACTTCGTTGGAGTAGGCCGGCAGCGCGCGCCGAAAAGCGCTTGGCAATATGATGCGCCTGAGGCGCATCCAGTTACTGAAACCACAAGCCTTGGCGGCCTCGATCTCACCCTGGCTGGTGTTCACGATCGAACCGCGCAGCAACTCGGTAGTGTAGGCCGCGGTGTTGAGTGAAAACGCAATCAGCGCACAGTACCAGGCCTGCGATAGAACCGGCCCCCACAGGAAGGTTTCGCGGATCCATTCGAACTGACCGAGTCCATAATAGATCAGGTAGGTCTGCACCAGCAGCGGGGTGCCACGAAACAGGTAGGTAAAAGCCCACACCGGTGCATTTAAAAACGGGTTGTTGCCGGCGCGGATGATCGCCAGCGGAATCGCCAGCATTCCGCCAACCACGAGCGAGATCACCGTCAGCTCCAGGGTTGTCAGGGCACCCCACAGAAAGCGATCGAAATTCTGCGCGATCAGTACGATATCTATCGGTGACCAGGTTTCGAGAAACTGGACCAACGAATCACCCATCTTCTGACCTCACGATACCCTTGCTGTACTTTTTATCGAGCCAGCGCAGGCCGGAGTCGGAAATCGCGGTCAACACCAGGTAAATCATCAGTACCGCGAACATGAAGGTGAAAAGTTGCCGCGTCGAACGCCCCGCGACGAAACCGTTGTAGACCACGTCCTGCAGCCCGATCACCGAGACCAGCGCGGTCGATTTGATCTGGACCAGCCAGTTATTGGAAAACCCGGGTAACGCGTATACCACCATCTGCGGCCAGATGATGCGCCGAAAAATAGTAAAGCGCGACATGCCGCAGGCGACGCCGGCTTCGATCTGACCTTTCGGTATCGACAGGATCGCACCACGGAAGGTTTCGGTCATGTAACCCCCAAACACCACGCCGATGGTGCCGACGCCGGCCGCGAACTGGCTGATTTCGGCGTAATCCCACAAACCTGTAAGCGCGCCGATCTGGTTGGCGAGCTCCTGTCCGCCGAAAAACACCAACAGGATTAACACCAGGTCGGGTACCCCCCGCACGATGGAGGTATAACCGCCGGCGATTTTTTGTGCGACCAGATTCTTGGACAACTTGGCACCGGCGCCGATCAATCCAAACAGCACCGCAATTACCAGGGACAATAACGCGAGCTTTATCGTCACCCACGTGCCTGACAATAGTTGACCCTGGTATTCGAGTATCAAGTCCACTTCAGTGCCCGTCGTCCGGTATAAGAACCGACCCGGGCAAAGCCCGGGCCGGTTTCATTGGTTCAACCGCCGAAGATATCAAAATCGAAGTATTTGGCGTTGATTTTCTGATAAGTGCCATTGGCGCGGATCGCCTGGATAGCCTTGTTCAGATCGTCGCGCAAGGCGGTATCCGCTTTACGCACCGCCATGCCGGCGCCCGGTCCATGGCAAGCCTCGTCATGCTGGTCGCCACCGGTAAATTCGAAATCCTTACCGGCGTCGGTTTTCAAAAACCCATCGTCAGCCGCAATCGAATCGGAGAACTGTGCGTCGATTCGACCGATCGCCAGGTCCTGGAATACCTCGTCCTGGGTTCCATAAAGCACCAGCTCGACGTCGGGAAACATCTTTTCCATGAAACACTGGTGGGTGGTACCGCGCTGCAGACCGATTCTTTTGCCTTTGAGTCCTTCCTTGGTAATTTTCAGGCCCGAGCCCTTCCTGGCGACGAATTTCGCAGGCGTGTTGTAATACTTATCGCTGAAGTCGACGCGCTTCTTGCGCTCCTCTGTAATCGACATCGAGGCGATAATGGTATCGAACTTCTTCGCCAGCAGCGCCGGGATCATACCGTCCCAGTCCTGCTCGATAAGCACGCATTTACGATTCAATTCAGCACA
>JAASSH010000430.1 GCA_021767985.1 Gammaproteobacteria bacterium
GAGTGGGCGCACTGCGATCCCGCCGGCATCATATTCAATCCCAATTATTACATCTGGATGGACAGCGGGACCCACGCGCTGCTGCAGGCGGCGGGCTTCGACCTGATCGGCAATACGCACAGCGACCCGCTGTTTCGCGGTTGCCCGCTGGTAGCCAGTAACATGGAATTCAAAAAGCCGCTGTACTTCGGTGACGTGACGCTGCTGACCTCGCGCGTGCAAAAGTTTGGCAATACCTCGTTCGTCGTGGCGCATGAATTCAGCAAGGGCGACGATCCACGGCCGGTCGCCAGCGGCAGCGAGGTTCGGGTCTGGGGCTATTCCGATCCCGAGCAGCCCGAAAAGCTGGTCGCGCGCAAGGTGCCGGACGAGGTGAGGGCGATGCTAACGGCCGAAAAAACCGTCGATGTTACCGTTTGAGCGCTCGATACACTTATAATAGCGCCAGTAAAAATCCTTGGAGGAAGGGCCAGTGGTTACATTTATCATTCTTTTCAACGTCAAAAAAAACAAGATAACCGCGATAGCGGAGCAACTGGCGGAAATTCCGGAGATATCGGAGGTCTACTCGGTGACCGGCATTTACGACCTGGTTGCAATCGTTCGTACCAAAACCAACGACGATGTCGCCGAACTGGTCACCAACCGGCTGGGCACGATTCACGGCATCAAGAAGACCGACACCATGCTGGCCTTCAAGGCTTACTCACAGCACGACCTGGAAGCGATGTTTTCGATCTGACCGGTCGAGTTTCCAGGTTTTCGTATCGCTTGCAGGAGTGTCAACGGAATCGGTTCAGGCGCTGCGCCGTAGCGATCGCGCCGGCGCGCGGCTGAGCGCGTTATTGTTTTCCGCCAGTTTTCCCAGCAGTTCCAGCAGTCGGGCGGCTTCGGCCTGGTCCAGCGGTGCGAGGATACGCTTCTGGGCGGCTTCGACCGCCGGCAGAGCCGTTTTGAGTAATTTCCTGCCCGCCGCGGTGATCGTGACGATCTTGGCGCGCTGATCGCGACTGGATTTCTCGCGTTTCAGCAATCCACGCTGTTCCAGGTTGCGCACCAGCAGCGCGATCGAGGTCCGGTCCATCGCGGTGGCGCCCCC
This sequence comes from Gammaproteobacteria bacterium, assembly GCA_021767985.1. Taxonomy (GTDB): domain Bacteria; phylum Pseudomonadota; class Gammaproteobacteria. The sequence continues at coordinate 1,100 of JAASSH010000430.1, forward strand.
GAGCGTAACCTGGTCCTGCGCGCCATCGTTGACCAGCGTCTGCAGCACCGCGAACTGCAGCGGCGTCAAATCGTATTCGGCGCAGGCTTCGAGAAAAATAGCGACCCCGATCTGGTGGCAGCGCCGCAGCAGGTGGCCCGGCATGCTCTCGAGCGGAACTTTCTTCATCTAAGCACCATCGCCGTAATGGATTGCCGGTTCATCGACCTTTCCCAATCGTCGTCGTAAGCTTGCCTAGCCCTTCGATCTCGACCACGCAAACGTCGCCGGGCAGCAGCGGCCCGACCCCGGCCGGGGTGCCGCTATAAATCAGGTCGCCGGGCTTGAGTTCCATGCTGCGCGACACGATCGAGATCTGCTCCGGAATGCCCCAGATCATATCCCGCAGGTCGGCGTCCTGTTTCACTTCGCCGTTGACGCTGAGTCGGATCGGCCCCCGGTGCAGGTGGCCGACGCGTGACACCGGGTGCAACGGACCGCACACGGCAGAGTGATCGAAGCCCTTGCCCCAGTCCCAGGGACGACCCATGTCGCGCGCCGCGAGCTGCAGGTCGCGCCGCGTCAACTCGTTGCCGATGGCGTAACCCCAGACGTGTTCCAGCGCTTCCGCCTCGGGGATATCGACTCCGCCACGGCCAATCGCGACCACCATTTCGGCCTCGTAGTGCAGGTTTTCGGTTTGCGGCGGGTAGGCGAGCGTCGCGTTGTCATCGACCACGGCGTCGGCCGGTTTGCTGAAGAAGAACGGCGGTTCGCGGTCGGGGTCCTTGCCCATTTCTCGCGCGTGCGCGGCGTAGTTGCGCCCGACACAAAATATTCGGCGCACCGGAAAGCGGGCGTCGGAATCGGCTACTGCCACCGTCGGCGTGACGGGTGGATCGATGACATAGTCGGTCATGATTTTCTCCATTGCATTGGTGTCAGGTCGGGTCGCGTTGCTCGCGCCAGAATCCCAGTTTCTGTTGCGCCACCCGGTCGGAGTAGCTGAACAGCACCGCCTCGTCGTCGGCCTGGTGAATAATCCATTTCCAGCTCGGCGCGACGAATATATCGCGCGGCCCCCAGGTAAATTCCTGACCGTCGATGGTGCTGCGGCCGCTGCCCTCGGTGGCGACGAATACCGTGGCGTCGGTGCTGCGGTAAGCCTGGGTCTTGAACCCCTGTGGCAACAGTTGCAGAAAGGGCGCTATCGTGGGCATCGCGAAACCACCGTCCACCGGGTTGACGTAGCGCATTTTCAGGCCGTGGCAGGGGTCCCATTCCTGCTGCCGTTGCATCGTTTCGAGCGCCTCGCGCGATCGCGCGTAAGGGTAATTGAAGATAGGCGAGGCCAGTTCACGTCGCTGGAAATCGACCGGCAGCATGTTGGCGCCATAGCGCGCCAGGCTATCGCCGGTTTGACGCGATACCGGGTGCTCGTCCTCGGCGTAGCCCTCGGCGAAGGAAGCGTCGAAGAAGCTTGCGACCGGGATATCGAGTCCATCCATCCAGATCATCGGCTGGTCGCTGTCGTTACCGTGGTCGTGCCAGGCCCAGGGCGGAGTGATCACGAAATCACCGTATTCCATGATGGTGCGCTCGCCGTTGACGCTGGTATGCGCGCCGCCGCCGTCGAGCACGAAGCGCAGCGCCGACTGGCTGTGGCGATGTGCGGGCGCCACTTCGCCGGGCAGCACCAGCTGCAGGCCGGCGTAGAGCGAGGTCGTTATCCTCGAGTCACCTCGCAGTCCCGGATTCTCGAGGATCAGGACGCGGCGTTCGGCTTCCCTGGCGGTAATCAGCTCGCCGGCTTCGAGCAGCCATTCGCGCGCCTGCTCGAATCGCCACAGGTGCGGCTGGCAGTCGCTTTTCGGCCGCGGCGTAATGATATCCGAGAACACGGCCCACAGCGGTGTATAGGCCTGCTTGTCGATCTTTTGGTAAAACGCGAGCCGCTCGGGGGTATCGGTGGGTTTTTCGGTCAGGGACATGATTACCTCGCAAATGATTCAGGCGTCGAGCCCGGTGCCGCCGTAGAGCCAGCCGAGCTAGTCGAACCACAGCTCCGC